>NZ_JBISDG010000031.1:0-44276 GCF_044472985.1 Roseovarius salis
CAGCGCGGCACGGACCACGTGCATCATCGGCATCCCCGCCACGCCGCATCCTCCACCGGGGCCGGCGCGCGGTCGGGCGTCGCGGACATCGCCATGACCCCGGCGGCCTTGTCCTTGAGCTCATTGACCACGCGCTGAGCGGTCTTGGGCCCCACGCCCCTGGCCGTCTTGATCGCGTTCCAGTCCCCCAGGGCGACGGCGCGGCTGACGCCCTCTGCCCCGAGCGACCCCAGAATGGCCAGCGACGCTTTCGCCCCTACTCCCTGAACGGTCATCAGCAGGCGGTGCCATTCCTTCTCGGCAAGGCTGGCAAAACCGTAGAGTTGCAGCAGGTCCTCGCGCACCAGAAGGTCCGTGTAGAGCGCGACATGCTCGCCCGCGGGCGGCAAGGCCTGCAGCGTTCTGTCCGAACAATAGACGAGGTAGCCCACCCCGCGCACGTCGATCAGCACGTGATCGTCAGTGGCATAGTCGATCCGGCCGGCGACACGCCCGATCACGCCCCGACCCTCCGCACCGGCCGCCGCGGTGCCCGCGCGTGATGGGCATGGCAGATCGCAACGGCCAGCGCATCGGCCGCGTCGGGACCGGCCATTTGCACACCGGGAAGCTGGATCCCGACCATGTGCGCGATCTGGTCCTTGTGCGCGTGGCCCACGCCGACGACCGTCTTCTTGACGGTGTTGGGGGCGTACTCGCCAACGGACAGGCCGAACTGGGCCGGCACGAGAAGGGCGATCCCCCGTGCCTGCCCCAGCTTCAGGGTTCCAGCCCCGTCCTTGTTGACAAAGGTTTGCTCGACCGCCGTCATGTCCGGGCCGTGACAGGCGAACACCTCCGTCAGTTGCCGGTGCAATGACAGAAGGCGCTCCGACAGGGTCGCGCCTTCGGACCGGCAGACGCCATTGGCCACGTGGGTCATGCGGCTTCCTTCCACGTCGATCGCGCCCCAGCCGAGGTTTCGCAACCCGGGATCGATGCCCATCACCCGCATGTTTCACTGCCCGTTCTTTTCACTTGGGGATGGCTTAGCACGAAACGGGAACATCCGCCAAGAAAAATGGGGCTGTGTCGCGCAAATGGCCACAATGCCCGGCGGCTTTCACCGCGGGACAGCGTGAATGGCACACCGTGGGAAATCACGCCCGCAGCCTTGCACGTTTTGCATATGGACTATGCAGTTGCCCAGCTTGCCAGCCCCGGATCGCCCAACTAATTGGCTTTTTACAAATACCCCCTGCCAAAACGAATTTCGAAAGGACCGTGACAATGGCTGTCATCGACACTCCCCGTAACGTTTCGGCCGTCGGCGTCTCCGGCGGTCTCTTCCGGCTGTTCACGCTGTTCGGTCACTGGATCGAGGCGCGCCGCACGCGCAAGGCGCTGTCCAAACTGTCCGACCGCGAACTCGACGACATCGGGCTGACCCGCGGCGATATCAAGCGTCTCAACTTCTGAGCGCGACAGACCAGCTGAAAAAGGCAAAGCCCTGCCCCGGGATCACGGGGCAGGGCTTTTCATTTCCCGCTGCCGGCGCGCACGGGCGGCCAGGTTGCAACCGCTGGCACGGCATCACGCGGGGGGCGGGTTCAGTTCGGCAAGGCGGCAATGCCGTTCGCGATCATCTGCGACACGAGGTCAGGTGCCATGATGAACGCGCCCATCTGCTCCAGCAGGGTTCCGCGTTCCAGCTCATGAATGGCGCCAGCATAGGTTTCTTGACCCAGCCCGGCCATCAGGCTGGCCTTGAACAGCAGGAACGCCAAGAGCAACACGCCGAACCCGCCGGGAGTTATCAGGGGCCGCGGCGGACCATCGACAAGGACGATGACGCCGTCCTGCTTCTCCTCCAGCGCAAGCGAAACCCGGTCCGCCTCGTACTGTTCCACGCGCATCAATTCCATCGGACGCGCAAACTTCAACAATTGCAACACGTAACCCGTCACGGCGCCCAGTCCCTCCGTATTTCGACTTTCCCGGAACACGGCGAAAGCTAGGCACGAATTATGGCAAAACTTGGGCACACGACACCGCTGCACGGTCACTTGCCGGCACGCTCAGCCTAATTTCTGCATCACTGCCGTTGTCCACTCACCAATCTCGGCACGGTCTGCCAGATTGTTTCCCGCTCCCTTGTAAACAGCGATCACCTCGTCGGCCTGCTCGTTCAGAATCCCGGAGAGAATCACCTGTCCGCCGGGGGCCAGCGCGTCGGTGATATCGGGCGCCAGCGCGATCAGCGGGGCCTTCAGGATGTTGGCGAAAATGAGATCGAAAGGCGCCGCGGCCGCGATCTGGGGATGGTCGAGCCCCCCGACCTCGACACAGTCGACGCGGCCGGCCAGGCCGTTGGCGGCGACGTTTGCGCGCGCCACCTCGACCGCCACGGCGTCGATATCGCTGGCCAGAACAGTGCCGGGCCAGATCCGGGCCGCCGCCATGGCCAGAACCGCCGTACCGCAGCCGAGGTCAAGCACACGGCCCCCTGTCATGCCTTCGCGCGCCAGCCGGTCAAGCGCCAGCAGGCAGCCCTGCGTCGTGCCGTGATGGCCGGTTCCGAACGCCATCGACGCCTCGATCAGCAAGGCCTCCGCCCCCTCGGGCACCTTGTCGGCGTCGTGGCTGCCATAGACGAAGAAACGCCCCGCCTCGACCGGGGTCAGTTCGCGCCGCACCTTGTCGACCCAGTCGACCTCGGGCAGTTCCGAAACAGCAAAGGGGTTCGCCCCGTGGATCGCCGCCAGAAGCGCCAGCGCGGCCTCGTCAGGCTTGTCGTCGAAATATGCGCCGACCTCCCACCGGCCGGAGCCATCCTCGATCTCGAAGGTGCCGACGCCGGTGGGCGCGGGGGTCATCCTTTCGATATCCTCGCCGAGCGCCTCCGCGGCGGCCTGGCCGTTCAATGTCGTAAGCGCGGTGAAGGTGGGCATGAGCTGGGACCTCCGGGCTGTCGGTCAGTGGGTCATTCCGCCGGTGCCGGGGCGGGGGCGGCAAGGATCGTCTCGCGCCCCGGTTCGGGATGGCGCGGGATGAGAAGTGCCAGCAGCAACGACACGCCGGCCATCGCCGCCGCAAGAATGAAAACCGCCGCAGGCGAGACGAGCCAAAGATACCCCAGCAACGCGGGCAGGAACACGGCCGCGATGTGGTTGATGGTAAAGGCCACCGCCGCCGTGGGGGCGATGTCGCCGGGGTCCGCGATCTTCTGGAAGTAGGTCTTGAGCGCCAGCGCCAGCGCAAAGAGCAGATGGTCGATCACATACAGCGCGGCCGCCAGAACGACGCCCCAGCCGAAATAGTAGATCCCGCCATAGGCGAGGAACACGATTACCAGCCCGAGATACTCGAAGATCAGCGTCGCCCGTTCCCCGTAGCGGTAGACCGCACGCCCCATGAGCGGGGCGCAGACCATGTTGGCCACGAGGTTGACGAGAAACAGCGCGGTCACCTCGTGCACTTCGAAGCCGAACTTCTCGACCATCATGAAACCGGCGAAAACCACGAAGATCTGGCGGCGCGCCCCGGCCATGAACTGCAACAGGTAATACAGCCAGTAACGCCGGCGCAGCACCATCCTCTTGACCTGCGGGTTGGGCGCCTCGAACTGCGGGTAGGCGACAAGGCAGAACAGCGCGACCACCGCGGTCACGCCGCCGGCCAGCAGGTAAACGGTATTGTAGGTCAGCCCGAGCGCCTCCCATGTCATGACGATCAGGACATAGGCAACGAGCGTCGCCGCGGACCCCGCGGCGACAAGCCAGCCAAGCACCCGTGGCGCGCGCAACTTGTCCAGCCATTGCAGCTGCAGCGACTGGTTGACCGTCTCGAAATAGTGAAACCCGATCGAGCTGAGCATGGTGATGGTCAGGATTCCGCCCAGGGTGGGAAACTGCGCCGTCAACGCCGTCGCGACACCAAGCAACACGAGCGAGACAAGCCCCAGCACCTGTTCTCGTACGAAGATGATGATGGCGATAACCCCGATGGCGAGAAACCCCGGGATCTCGCGCACGGTGTGCAGCCAGCCGATATCCGCCCCGTCGAAGCCCGCCGCCTCGATCACGAAATTGTTGAGCAGCGCCGTCCACGTGGCAAAGGCGATCGGCATCGCCGCCGCCATGAGAAAAAGCAGCGTCACGGGCCGCCGCCACAGCGGCAGGTTTTTGGCCTCGGCCAGGGGAACCATGCGTGTCATGTGCCTCCTTTACGCCCTTCCCCGACGATTGGCGAGAGCCATGGCAGAGGGGGTTGAAGGATGATGCGAGAACGGCCACGGCCGCGACGGTGATGAACTGCGCGCAGTTTCGCTGCCTCCGGCATCCGCAACGGGCATGACCACGGGGATGCAGCGGCTATTTCACCGCCTCGATGTTCAGCGACACCAGAGTTCCGTTTTCCTTGTCCATGTGTGGGATATAGGCTTGGGAATAGTCGTCCATGTGGGCATGTTCCGTCTCGCGCCAGTCCCACAGCCGCGTCTCGGAAAACCCGACCTCGCGCAGCGCCTCCGACAGCGATGCCTCGTCGAAGATCATGCCGTGGAAATCGTATTCGTCCCGCTGCCCGCCGGTCACCAGCCCGCGCACGTCCTCGATACCCCGCGGCAGGGTGCCCGAGAGATAGAGCCGCGCCGCGGCCTCGAAATCGGGCACGGCCAGGCGCAGGATGCCCCCGGGCGCCAGCACCCGGCACCATTCGGCCAGCGCAGCCTTGTAGGTGTTGCGCCCGAAATGCTCCAGCACGTGGCAGGCATAGATCAGCTTGACCGTGTTATCGGGAATGAAGGACAGGTCCTCAACCCGGCCCACGTGATCGACATGGTCATAGTCGAGCGCATCAACGTGGTACCAGCCGGGCAAATGCTTGACGCCGCAGCCAAGGTGTATCTTGTCATATTGTCCCATCACTCTCTCCCTTACGCGCCTTGGCGCAGCAACTCGTAATCCTTGATGCACCCGGCAATACCGTCATCGAGCGTGATCCGCGGACGCCAGCCAAGCCCGTGCAGGCGGGACGAATCCATCAGTTTGCGGGGTGTGCCATCCGGTTTGGCCGTGTCATGCACGATGGCACCGTCGAACCCGGCGGCGGCGGCGATCTTCTCTCCCAGTGCGCGGATCGAGATTTCCTGCCCCGAACCGACATTGACATGCGGCGCGTCGGAATAGTGCCGCATCAGGAAGATCAGCGCATCGGCCAGGTCGTCGGCATGCATGAACTCGCGCAGGGGGCTGCCGGTGCCCCACATCACCACCTCGCGATCCCCGGCCTCGCGCGCCTCGACCATCTTGCGGATGAGCGCGGGCAGGACATGGCTGTTTCGCAGGTCGTAGTTGTCGCCGGGACCGTAGAGGTTGGTGGGCATGGCCGAGATGAAATCCGCGCCATGCTGCTTGCGATAAGCCTGGCACAGCTTGATGCCCGCGATCTTGGCAATCGCGTACCACTCGTTCGTGGGCTCCAACGGCCCGGTCAGCAGCGCCTCCTCCCGCATCGGCTGCTCGGCCATCTTGGGGTAGATGCAGGAGGAGCCGAGGAACATCAGCTTTTCCACCCCCGCCCTGTGGGCGGCATGGATTATGTTGGCCTCGATCATCAGGTTTTCGTACAGGAAATCCGCCGGGTAGCTGTCATTGGCCAGGATGCCGCCCACCTTGGCGGCAGCCACGAAAACGGCGTCCGGCTTGTTGGCGGCGATCCACTCTTCTGCCTCCGCCTGCCGCGTCAGGTCGGCCTCGCCGCGCGTGGCTGTCAGAACCGTGCAATCCTCCCGTTCAAGCCGGCGGCAGATCGCCTGCCCCACCATGCCCCGGTGCCCGGCCACGTAGACCCGCTTGCCCGCCAGCGAATAGAGCGGCTCAGGCATGGCGCCGCGCCTCCTCCAGATCGCTTTCGACCATCTCCCGCACCAGGTCGTCGAAGCTCGTCTCGGGCGTCCAGCCCAGTTGCTGCTGCGCCTTCGAGGCATCGCCCAGAAGCGTCTCCACCTCCGCGGGGCGGAAATACTGCGGATCGACGCGCACGATCACCCGGCCGCCCGCATCGCGGCCGATTTCATTCAGGCCGTCGCCTTCGAATGTCACGCTCATGTCCAGCACCTCCGCCGCGCGGGAGACGAACTCGCGCACGGAATACTGCTGGCCGGTGGCGATGACGTAATCCTCCGGCGCCTCCTGTTGCAGCATCAGCCACATCATGCGCACGTAATCGCGCGCATGGCCCCAGTCGCGCCGCGCATCGAGGTTGCCAAGGAGCAACTCTTCCTGCAGCCCCAGCTTGATGCGGGCCAGCGCGCGGGTGATCTTGCGGGTGACGAAGGTTTCGCCCCGGATCGGGCTCTCATGGTTGAAGAGAATGCCATTGCAGGCATAAAGCCCGTAAGCCTCGCGGTAATTCACCGTGATCCAGTAGGCGTAAAGCTTGGCCACGGCGTACGGGCTGCGCGGGTGAAACGGCGTTGTCTCCCGCTGCGGCACTTCCTGAACCAACCCGTAAAGCTCGGATGTCGAGGCCTGGTAGAACCGGGTCTTGTCGCCCAGCCCCAGGAACCGGATCGCCTCGAGCAGGCGCAGCGCGCCCATCGCGTCGGAATTGGCGGTATATTCCGGCTCCTCGAAGGACACGGCCACATGGCTTTGCGCGGCAAGGTTATACACCTCGTCGGGCTTCACCTTCTGCAGGATATGGGTGAGCGACGAGCTGTCGGTCATGTCGCCGTGATGCAGCACGAAGCGCCCCTCGGCCCCCGGCGCCCCCTCGATCAGGTGGTCGATGCGCGCGGTGTTGAAAAGCGACGTGCGCCGCTTGATGCCGTGCACCTCGTAGCCCTTTTCCAGCAGGAACTCCGCCAGATAGGCGCCGTCCTGCCCGGTGACGCCCGTGATGAGTGCTGTTTTCTGGCTCATGTCATACTCGCCGCTGGTTCGAAGAACACCCGATAATGGCTATCGGTCGGGTTGAAAAGGGGTTGGGCAGCAAGGCGCGTGCAGCGTCGGGATCCTACCGCCACGGCCCCAAGCGGTGTCAAGCGCGCGGCCCGCCGCACTGCCGAACCGCTCCTCAGATGCACCGCCCGCCATCCACCTCCATGCAGACGCCGGTGACCATGCTCGCCTCGTCCGAACACAGGTAACAGGCGGCGTTGCCCATGTCCTCGGGGGTGGAGAACCGGCCAATGGGGATGGTGGACAGGAATTTCGCCCGCATCTCGGGCGTGTCCTCGCCCATAAAGGTCGACAGCAACGGCGTCTCGCCCGCCACAGGGTTGATCGCGTTCACGCGGATGCCCGACGGCGCGAGTTCCACCGCCATCGCCTTGGTCGCCGTGTTCATCCATCCCTTGGACGCGTTGTACCAGTTGAGCCGGGGCCGCGGGCTGACCCCCGCGGTGGACGCCACGTTGAGAATCGCGCCGCCATTGCCGCCTTTCATCCTTGGCACGAAAACGCGGGCAGTCAGGTACACGGACTTGCAGTTGACCGCGAAGACGCGGTCGAACTCCTCTTCGGGGACCTCCTCCAGCGGCTGCGGCAGATGTGTCACGCCAGCATTGTTGACCACGATCTCCACGTTGCCGAGCGTCTTTTCAGCGGCAAGCCCCAACGCCCTGACGCTGGCGGGGTCCGAGACATCGACGGCGCAGGCGCTCGCGCCCAGTTCGTCGGCCAGCGCCGCGGCCTTGTCGCCGTTGATATCGGCAATCATCACCTGCGCCCCCTCGGCAACGAACTTTCGCACGATCCCCTCGCCGAACCCGCTCGCCCCGCCGGTTACGATGGCCGTCTTTCCCTCAAGCCGCATGTCCGCTTCTCCCTAGATGCCTGTTTCGCTCTTGCTATCGCCTTTGGCCCGCCGCTACCAGTTTCCTGACGCCGGAACCGGCACGCCCCGGACCTACATCGCAAAGGACACCGCCCATGATCCAGAAATTCGGCCCCGAAACCGCCCTCCTTCTGATCGACGTGCAGAAAGGCGTGAACGTGCTCGAACACTGGGGCGGGCCGACGGGGCGCCGCAACAACCCCGGCGCCGAGGCCGAGATGGCCCGCCTGCTGGCGGCATGGCGCGAGAATGGCCTGCCGGTGATCTACACCCAGCATGACAGCCGCGAAGCCGCCTCGCCCCTCAAACTCTCGCTGCCCACGGGCGAGATGATCGACGGCTTCGAGCCCCGGCCCGGCGAGATCATCATCCGCAAGGACGTGAATTCGGCCTTCATCGGCACCGATATCGAACTCAGGATGCGCCAGCACGGCATCACCCGGCTGGTGATCGTCGGTTTCTTCACCAATTTCTGCGTCGAAACCTCCACCCGGATGGCCGGCAACCTGGGCTACGACACCTACCTCGTGCCCGATGCCTGCGCCACCACCAACCGTATCGGCCCGGACGGCGCCGATCATGACCCCGAAACCGTTCATGCGCTGTCGGTGGCCTCGCTGCACGGGGAATTCTGCACAGCGCTCTCGACCGATCAGGCGCTTGCCCTGACCAAGGCCAAAGCCCCTGATCTGGATCGCGTTCAGGGCAACGAGTAGCTCACTTCGCGGCACCTTACGCCGGCCTGTTCACGTCCCATGCAATCTCGCGGATGCCCGCCAGCCGTGCGAACCTCACCAGCTCCGCCTCCAGTTTTTCCACCCGTGCCGCGCCCCATTTCACCCCCAGCTCCGGCCAGAACCCGGTGACGCGCAGCCACCCCTCGGAGCGGTCCGCCTTGAGTTCGCAGCGGCCGACGAAACGATCCTTTTCAAGCAGCGGGTAGACGTAATAGCCCCAACGGCGCTTGTAGCGCGGCACGAACATCTCGTTGCGGTAGGCAAAGCCGAACAGCCGCTCCAGCCGGGTACGGTCGCGGATCGCCGGGTCGAAGGGGTTGAGCAGCCTCATGCGCCCCGATAACGCGGGGGCCGATGCCAGCCGTGCCTCGATATCGGGGGCGCCCAATGCCTCGCGCCATACGCCGTCGGCCCCTTGCACTGTGACGGGCACCAAAGGGCGGCGGGCGGCCCAATCGCGCGCCTCCGCAGCCTCGGCGACGGCCCAGAACCGGCGCACCTCGCCAATCGTCCCGAGGCTCAGCCGGTCGATCGCCCGGTCGCATAGCAGATCGGCCGCCTCGCGCGCGCCGGGTCCCTCGCACAGTTGCGCCGGGAAGACCCGCCTGCCCAGATCGTAGAACTTGACGAAATTCTCGCGCCTGCTGGTCGCCAGATCGCCGGCATACCACATCTGGTCCAGCGCCCGCTTGTGCGGCGGTCGCACCCACATCTCGCGGCTTTCCGCCCGCGTTTCGAAGGCGTGGCTCGACAGCGCCCCCTCTGCGGCGATCCGCTCCCGGATGCGGGCGGTTTCCTCCGCCCCCAACCCGGACTGGTACCACGGCTCGCGCGCGGCCTTGTTCCCCAGCCGGCGAAACTGGCGCTGCCACAAGGGCAGTACCTCCATCGGGATGAGAGAGGCGTCATGCGTGAAATGCTCGAAAAGCTCGCGCCGTTCCAGCAATGGCCAGACCATCCCCTCGCGGTAGGCCTGGTTACGGCTCCACAGAATGTGGTTATGCGCGCGGGTGACGTTTCGGATCGTGTCGATCTGCACAAAGCCCAGAGCGCGGACCAGCGCCATGACATCGACGCGCCCGCCAGGCGTCCCGGCCAGCCCGTTGGTCCAGAGCCACAGCCGCCGCGCATCGCGGTTGGGAATGCGCAGCCGCGCCCTCATGCACCACCCCCCGCCGCCATGCGCGGCAATCGCGGCAGGGCATCGATCAGGCGCCGCGTATAGGGATGGGACGGCGCAGTGAACACCGTCTCGGTCGCCCCCTCCTCCACGATCCGTCCACCCCGCATGACAAGCACCCTGTCGGTCACGTTGCGCACAACCGACAGATCATGGCTGATGAACAGGTAGGTCAGGCCGAAGCGGCGCCCGAGGTCGGCCAGCAGGTCGAGGATTTGCGCGCGGATGGACACATCGAGCGCGCTTACGGCCTCGTCGAGGATGATGAGCTCTGGCCGGATGATAAGGGCACGGGCGATGGCGATACGTTGGCGCTGTCCGCCGCTGAACTCGTGGATGTACTTTTGCCCGTCCTCGCGCGAAAGGCCCACGCTTTCCAGCGCGTCCGAGACCGCGCGCTGCCTTTCCGCACCCCTTGGCGGATCGTCAAGCAGGTGGAAGGGTTCGCTGACGAGCCGCGCGACCGTCCAGCGCGGGTTGAAGCTTCCGTACGGGTCCTGGAACACCACCTGCATCCGCCGGCGCACCGCGCGGTTGGCCCTCTGGCCATCGTATACAGGCTGCCCGTCGAGTAGTACCTTGCCCGCCTGCACATCCTCCAGCCCCAGTATGGCCCGGGTCAGCGTGGATTTCCCACAGCCCGACTCCCCCACCAGCCCAAGGTTCTCGCCCCGGCGTATCTCGAAGCTCACCCCGTCCACTGCGCGGAACACCCCCGGCTTGCCAAGCCAGCCCCGGCGCGGCGTGCCGTATTCGCGCACCACCCCGCGCACCTCGAGCAGCGTCCCTTCGCCCCGGGCGCCCGCGCGCGGCGGCACGTGGTCCGACGCCTCCAGCAAGGCCCGCGAATAGGGATGCCCGAGGGTGGCAAACGTGCCCTCCTCGACCACCCTGCCGTGGCGCATGATCACGATCCGGTCGGCCATGCCCGACACGACCCCCAGATCGTGGCTGATGAGCACAAGGCCCATCCCGTCCTCCTGCACGAGACGCTTCAAAAGACGCAGAACCTCAGCCTGGGTGGTCACGTCCAGCGCGGTGGTCGGCTCGTCGGCGATCAGCAGGCTGGGACGCAGGGCGATCGCCATGGCGATACCAACCCGCTGGCGCTGTCCGCCCGACAGCTCGTGCGGATATCTCGAGAGCGGGAAACGGCTCTGCGGCATTTCCACCCTGTCGAGCGCATCGGCTGCCCGAGCCAGCGCCTGCCTGCGTGTCGTGTTCTCGTGGATCAGGATGGTTTCGGCGACCTGCTGACCGATGGTCTGCAGCGGATTGAGGGCTGTCATCGGCTCCTGGAACACCATGCCGACCTCGCTGCCCCTGAGCCGGCAGAGCGCACGTTCGGAGAGCGTGGTCACGTCCTTTCCGGCCAGGCTGATCCGCCCGTCGCCGGCCGCGCCTTGCGGCAAGAGCTGGATGACGGACAGCGCCGTCATCGACTTGCCGCTCCCCGACTCGCCGATGATGCCCACGATCTCGCCACGCTCGACGCGGAAAGAGACATCATGCAGCACGGGCGCCGCGCCGATACGGAGGTTGAACCCCGCGATCTCCAGCAGGCTCATGACCGCCGCCTCCGCAGCCTCGGGTCCAGCATGTCGCGCAACCCGTCCCCCATCAGGTTCAGCCCCAGCACGGTCAGCAGGATCGCGAGGCCGGGAAAGACCGCCATGTGCGGCGCGATCGAGATCATGGTCTGGCTGTCCGCCAGCATCCGCCCCCAGCTGGGCAGCGGGGGCTGGGCCCCGAGGCCGACATAACTCAGCCCCGCCTCCGCCAGGATCCCGAGGCTGAACTGGATCGTCCCCTGCACGATCAACAGGTTCACCACGTTGGGCAGGACATGCTCCCAGCTGATGCGCGCCGCCCTCTTGCCCGCCACCCGCGCGGCAAGCACGTAGTCACGCGTCCACAGGCTCATGGCCGCGCCGCGCACGAGCCGGGCGAAAACCGGGATGTTGAAAATCCCGATCGCGATGATCGCGTTGACCGCCCCGGCGCCGAAAACGGCCGTGATCATCACGGCGATAAGCAGGCTGGGAAAGGCGAAGACCAGGTCGTTGCCACGGCTGATCACCTCGTCGATCCAACTGCCGCGTCGCGCCGCGGCCATCAGCCCGAGCGGCACGCCGATCCCCATGCCGATGCCGACGGCAACCAGCGCCACGGCGATCGAGGTTCGCGCGCCGATCATGATCATGCTCAGGATGTCGCGCCCGAAATGGTCGGTGCCCAACGGGTGCGCGGCCGTCGGCGGCTGCATCTTGGCGGCGATGTCGAGGGTCTCGATGCCATGCGGCACCCACAGCAAAGACAGCAGCGCCACCCCGGCGAACAGGGCGGACAGGGCCGCGCCGAGGATCAGCGTCGCCCTCATCGCCGCCCCCTCAGCCGCGGATCAACCCAGGCATAGGCAAGGTCGACAGCGAAATTCACCACGACCACCGCGAAAACGAGGAACATCACCACGGATTCCACCACGATCAGGTCACGGGCCGATATCGCCTGGAACACCAGCCGCCCCAGCCCCGGCAGGAAGAAGACATTCTCGATGATGATGACACCCGCCAGCAGGAAGGAGAATTGCAGGCCAAGGATCGTCAACACCGGGATGAGCGCGTTGCGCAGCGCGTGGCGGCGCAACGCCTGGCTCCGGCTCAGGCCCTTGGCCCGCGCGGTGCGTATGAAATCCTCCCCCAGCGTGTCCAGCAGCGCCGACCGCATCACCCGCGCCAGGATGCTCGCCTGCGGCAGCGCCAGCGCAACCGCAGGCAGGGTCAGGCTCTTCAGCCCGGGCCCGATCCCGGCATCCCAACCGGGGAATCCCCCGGCCGAGAACCAGCGCAGGTTGATGGCAAAGACGAGCACCATCAGCATGGCGAACCAGAAGTTCGGAACAGCCACGCCAAGCTGGGTGATCCCCATCACGCCCATGTCCACCGCCGACCCGCGCCGTGCCGCCGCCCAGATGCCGGCGGGCAGGGCGACGAGGGTGGACAGCGCCAGCGCGTAGAGCGCGAGCGGTAGGCTGACTTGAAGCCGCTCCGCGATCATCCCGGACACCGGCGTGCGGTACGTGTAGGAAATTCCGAAATCGCCCTGCAGCATGCCGCCGATCCAGGCGAGGTAACGTTGCGGCGCCGGCCGGTCGAGCCCCAGCTCCGCGCGCAGCGCCGCGACGGTATCGGGCTGGGCGTTGATCCCCAGCATGTAGGCGGCCGGATCGCCCGGAACGACCTCCAGCGCAAGGAAGATTACCACCGACGCCACCAGAAGCGAGGCGATCAGCGATGCCAGCCGTCGCGCCGCGTATCGCAGCATCACGCCACCCCCGGCTTCTTCTTGGTCCAAATACCCGTATCGGAATTTTCGAAAATTCCGGGTAAGAAAATTCCCATTTTCTTACCCGTTTTCCGCCCGGAAAACGGCGCCCGGCCGGTCACTTCTCCCAATGGACCCCCGTCAGGTCCGTGGCCTGTGTCGGCGCGTCCTTCCACAGCCCGCGGATCTCCGCATTGGCCACCGTCGGGGTGGCCAGCTGGAAGAGATAACCGTTGACGTAATCCTTGGCGATCTTGCGCTGCATCCGCTTCAGCAGAGCCGAGCGCTCTTCCGGGTCGGTTTCGGTCGACAGCGCCGCGTTCATCTGCTGGAACTCGGGGCTGTCATACTGGAAATAGTAATCGGGCCGCGCATAGATGCCGATGTCGAACGGCTCGGTATGGCTGACGATGGTCAGCCCGTAATCCTTGCCGCGGAACACCTGCTCCAGCCATTGCGCCCATTGCAGGTTGGTGATCTCGGCCTCGATCCCCACGGCGCGCAGCTGCGCGGCGATGATCTCGCCCCCGCGCCGCGCATAGGAGGGCGGCGGCAGCTTGAGCGTCGTCTCGAACCCGTCCGGATACCCAGCTTCGGCCAGCAGCGCCTTCGATTTTTCCGGATCGTGTCCGGACATGCCTGTCAGGTCGACGTAATCGGGATGGTGCGGGGCGAAATGCGTGCCGATGGGCGTGCCCAGACCGAACATCGCGCCGTCGATGATCTCCTGCCGGTCGATCGCATGGGCAATGGCCTTGCGCACCTCCAACCGGTCGAGCGGGGGCTGCGCGTTGTTGATCGACAGGATGGTTTCCCCCTCCGTGGACCCAACCAGCACCTGGAACCTTGGATCGGCTTCGAACTGCGGCAGGTTCTCGGGCGCGGGGAAGCCGGGAAAGGCATGGACATCCTCGGCCATCACCGCGGCAAAGGCCGCCGTGGGGTCGGAGATGAACTTGAACGTGGCCTCCGTCAGCTTTGCCGGGTTCCCCCAGTAGTCGGGATTCCGGACAAGCGTGATCCGGTCCCCCTGCACCCAGTCGTCGAACATGAAGGCACCGGTGCCGACGGGCTCCTGCTTGATTCCGCCGATGCTCTCGGGCGCCACGATCACCGCGTCTCCCCACGCCATGTTGAAAAGGAAATTGCCGTCGGGCGCCTTCAGCGTGACCTTGACGGTCAGCTCGTCCACGACCTCGACAGCCTCGATCCCTTCGAACAGGGCCTTCTGGGCGTTCTGGCTGTTCTCGTCGCGGGCGCGGTCGAGGGTGAATTTCACGTCCCCTGCATCAAGCGCGGTGCCGTCGTGGAACATCACGCCGTCATGGAGCCTGAACGTGTAAACCGTCCCGTCGCCCGATATCTCCCAACTCTCGGCGAGCCCGGGGTTCACCGAGCCGTCGGGGCCGAACCGCGTGAGCCCCTCGAACACGTTGGCGTAGAGCACCTGGTCAATCGCGCCGGCCGCCGCGCTCGTGGGGTCGAGATGCGGCGGCTCGAGGTTCAGGCCGACCACCAGATCCGTCTTGGCCTCGGCCCCCGCGGCCGCCAGCGTCACAGCGCCGGCCATTGCCAGATGTCTCAGATTCGTCATCTTTCGGCTCCCCTCTCCTTTGCACGTCCGCGATCACGCGTGCCCCGGTGACGAGTGTCACCGCAAACCGACGCATGATCAACCACCACGCGCCCGCGGATGGTGGAACACGCCGGCGCGTCCTGATAAACACCTGACGCGGCCCACCGAATTCAAGGTTTTCTCATGAATGCTCCCGCCTGCAAGCTCATTGCCCGATCCAGCGCGGACCGCCAAGCTTGGGAGGGGATCGCATGACGGGGCCGCAGATCCTGCGCCGGCTGTGCGATCTGCGCAGCCAGACCCGCGGCTGGCATGACGCCCGGCAAAGTATCGGTGTCGTACCGACCATGGGGGCGCTGCACGAGGGGCACCTGTCGCTTGTCGAGGCCGCGAAAGCGGCGTGCGACCGGGTGATCGTCACGATCTTCGTCAATCCCAAACAGTTCAACAACCCGGACGATCTCGCCAATTACCCCCGCACGGAAGAAGAGGATGCGCGCAAGCTGGCCCGCTTCGGCGTTGACGCGCTCTACATCCCCCGGCCGGAGGAGGTGTATCCCGACGGTTTCGCCACCACCGTTTCCGTTGCCGGGCTCACTGACGTGATGGACGGCGTGCACCGCCCGGGGCATTTCGACGGGGTGGCGACGGTCTGCACCAAGCTCTTCACGCAGACCACGGCGACCGACGCGTTCTTCGGCGAGAAGGACTTCCAGCAGCTGCAGGTCGTCCGCCGGCTGGCGCGCGACCTCGACCTGGGCATCAACGTGCACGGCTGTCCCACGATCCGCGACATCGACGGGCTGGCGCTTTCGTCGCGCAACCTGCTGCTCAGCGACCGCGCCCGAACCTTGGCCCCCCGTCTGTTCGAGGAACTGGAACGGGTGTCCGGGCAACTCGCCGCGGGAAAGCCCTTCGGCGACCTGCAGCGCGCCGCGATAAACCGGCTTGAGGCGACCGGCTTCACCCGGGTCGACTATCTCGACCTGCGCGCGGCCGACGACCTGCGCCTGCTGGACACCCCCACGCGGCCCGCCCGCCTCTTCGCCGCCGCCTGGCTCGCGGGCGTGCGGCTGATCGACAATATCGCGGTGTAAGGCCGCCGCCGGTGTCGCATCCCTCGCGACCGGATTTCGGGCCCCTCAATCTGGCGCCCCGTTCAGCAGATCGCACAAGGCCAAGGCCATCACCTGCGCCGATTGCACCATGTCCTCGATGCCCACGTATTCATCCGGCTTGTGGGCGAGGTCGAGAATGCCCGGCCCGTAAGCGATGCAGTTCTTCAGCCGCCCGATCCGGTCGATATGCTTCTGGTCATAGGTGCCGGGGCTGACGACGTAATCCGCCTCGCGGCCGAATACCTCCTGCACGGCCGCGGCCACGGCGGCGACAACGGGCGCCTCGCGCGCGGTCATCGTGGGCAGCACGCGGAAGAGCTCGCGGATCTCGTAGTCGAGCCCGGGCCGGCCGTCGCGGACCCGTTCCATCACCGCTCGGATTTCGGCCTGCACCTCGTCGATGTCCTCCTCGATGAGAAAACGCCGGTCGATCACCATGCGGCAGCGGTCGGGCACGCAGGGGCTGGGCATGCCGGTATAGTCCACTTCCTGTTCCGGCGCGCCGCCATGGATGGAGTTGATGTTGAGCGTGGACTGGCGCGCGCCCTCGGGCACCACGGGCATCTCGGTGCGCTTCCCGGCCAGCGCGGGAAAGAGGCTGTCCTCCATTTCCCGCAGCACCGCCCCCATGTGCCGCACCGCGCAATCGCCCAGAAACGGCATCGAGCCATGGGCGATCTCGCCCCTTGTCTCGATCTCGGCCCACCAGACACCGCGATGGCCCAGGCAGATGCGGTCCTTGTTAAGCGGCTCGGGAATGATGACATGGTCCACCCTGTCGGGGCCGAACCAGCCCTGCTCGGCAAGGTAGGCCACGCCGCCGAAGCCGCCGGATTCCTCGTCCGCCGTTCCCGAGATCTCGATCGCGCCGGGATGGTCGGGCACCAGGGCGATGAACGCCTCGGCCGCGATGATGCTGGCGGCCAGCCCGCCCTTCATGTCGCAGGCCCCGCGCCCGTAAACCCTGCCGTCGCGCAGCTCCGCGCCGAAGGGGTCGACGGTCCAGCCATGGCCCGTCTCGACCACGTCGATATGCGAATTGAAATGCACGCACTGGCCCTGCCGTGTCCCTTCGCGCCGCGCGATGATGTTCCAGCGGGGATACCGGTCGCTGTCGCCGGGCGCGCCTTCGGCCCGGACAAGCCGGGTTTCAAACCCCGCCCGCCGCAGCCGGCGATCGAGGTAGTCACATATCGTTCTATACTCCCGCCCCGGCGGGTTGAGCGTGGGAATGCGGATGAGGTCTTGTGCAAGCGCGACGAGCTCCTCTCGCCGCGCCGAGATTTCCGCGCTGAGATCGTCTGCCGTGACCATGCACCCGCTCCCTCCCGACTGCAAAACCCTAGCACCTGATCGACGCGGGGAAAAAGGCAATCGGTCGGCGCGCTGTGCAGGACTTGCCGGCTCTGCGGGGCCGGGCCGTCATGCCGCCGGGCGTGCCGCCTCCGCCGCGGTGCGCAGGGCGCGCATGTTCTCGCCATACACTTCCGGCCGGTCTGCCGATCCACCCCTGAACACGGCGGATCCCGCGACCAGAACATCCGCACCGGCCGCGACGACGGGCGGCGCCGTCTCCGGCGTGATCCCGCCATCCACCTGGATGTGAACCGGACGATCACCGATCATTTCGCGCAGCCGCCGGGTTTTCTCGATGCCGCTGCGGATGAATTTCTGCCCGCCGAAACCGGGGTTGACCGTCATCAGCAGCACCATGTCGATCTCGTCAAGAAGGTACTCGATGCTTTCCAGCGGGGTGGCGGGGTTCAGTGACACCCCGGCCATCTTTCCCGTCGCCCGGATCGACTGCATCGTGCGATGAATGTGCGACTCGGCCTCGACATGGGCCGTGATCATGTCTGCGCCGGCCTCGGCATAAGCCTCGATGTAGGGATCGACAGGGGAGATCATGAGGTGCACGTCCATGAAGGTCTCGACATGCGGGCGGAACGCCTTGACCGCCTGTGCGCCGAATGTCAGCGCGGGCACGAAATGGCCATCCATCACGTCGATATGCACCCAGTCGGCGCCCTGGCTCTCGATCGCGCGGATTTCCCGTCCGAAATCCGCGAAATCGGCACTGAGGATCGACGGAGCGATTTTTATGGAACGGTCGATACTCATGCGGTGGCTCCTGGATGCTGCGGACCTGTGAGGAACGCTCTAGCGCTCCGCCCGCCACGGGGTCAAGCCGGCGCAGATTGATCCGCGATGCCCTTTGTGCCAACGTTCCGCCAGAGCCGGAACTTGCGAGAGGCTGCCCCCGATGCAGGGCATGATGATGCACCGCGACCTGAGGATCATCGATATCCTCACCTTCGCGGCCGAGGCGTTTCCAGATCAGGGCATCATATCGGCCCGCGACGAGGGCGACCTGCACCGCCTGTCCTATCCGCAGGTGCTGGGCCGGGTGGCGCAACTGGCCCACGCGCTCCGGGGGCTCGGCATAGGCGAAGGCGACCGTGTCGCCACGCTGGCCTGGAACGGCCACCGACATTTCGAGCTTTACTACGGCGTCTCCGGCATCGGCGCGGTCTGCCACACGGTCAACCCCCGCCTGCCCGCCGAACAGATGAGCTATATCCTCAACCACGCGGGCGACAGCGTGCTTTTCGTCGATCTCAGCCTGATCGGCCTCGTCGAGGCGCTCAGGGGCGACATGCCCAGCGGCATCAGGATCGTGGTGATGACCGACCGCGCCCACATGCCCGACACCGATCTCGACGTGCTGTGCTACGAAGAGCTGCTCGGGGGCCAGCCGACATCGATGGCCTGGCCCGAATTCCCCGAAACCACCGCCGCCGGGCTTTGCTACACCTCCGGCACCACCGGCCACCCCAAGGGCGCGCTCTATTCCCACCGCTCCACCGTGCTGCACGCGCTCTACGTGGTGGCGGGCCACCCCCAAAGCCTCTCGGCCGGGCGCCGCGCCCTGCCCGTGGTGCCGCTCTTTCACGTCAACGCCTGGGGGATGCCCTATACCGCGCCGCTCGCGGGCATGACGATGGTGATGCCCGGCCGCCACCTCGACGGGGCCAGCCTATACGACCTGATGGAGGCCGAAGAGGTCTATACCGCCTGGGGCGTGCCCACCGTCTGGGCGGGCTTGCAGGCCGAGATCGAAAAGCGCGGCCGGCCGCCCAGAGGATTCGCGGATCTCGTCGTCGGCGGCGCGGCCGCCCCCCGCGCCATGATCGCCGCCTTCGAGGGGATGGGGATCAACGTCAACCAGGCCTGGGGCATGACCGAGATGAGCCCGATCGGCACCCGCGGCGTTCTGCCCGCCTGGCTCAAGGATGCCCCGAAGGACGAACAGATCGACGCCAAGACAGGGGCCGGCCGCCGCCTCTTCGGGGTCGAGTTCAAGATCGTCGACGACGCGGGCCGACGCCTGCCCCATGACGGCGACGCCACGGGCGAGCTCTACGTGCGCGGCAACACCGTCATCAGCGCCTATTACGAAAACGAGGGCGCCACCCAAGCCGCCTTCGACGCCGAGGGCTGGTTCGGCACGGGCGACGTTTCCACCGTGGGCGAGGATGGCCGCCTCATCATCCGCGACCGCGCCAAGGACCTCGTGAAATCCGGTGGCGAATGGATCAGCTCCATCGACCTGGAAAACCACGCCACCGCGCATCCCGGCATCAAGGCCTGCGCGGTGATCGCCGTGCCCCACCCGAAATGGGATGAACGGCCCGTGCTGGTGGCCGTCCCCGCGGGCGACAGCCGCCCCGCGCTCGACGACATTCACGCCCACATGTCCGGCCATTTCGCCAAGTGGCAGCTGCCCGACGACATCGTGTTCGTCGACGAATTGCCGCTCACCGCCACCGGCAAGGTCTCCAAGCTCACGCTGCGCAAGCAGTTCGAAGGCTACGTGCTGCCCGAATTCCGCGAGGGCGGCGCATGAGCGGCCTCGCGCTTGACGAAGCGGCGGTCGGGGCCTGGGCGAAACAGAACATCCCCGGCTTCGCCGGCCCGGTCACGGCCACCAAGTTCTCGGGCGGGCAGTCGAACCCCACCTACCGGCTCGATACACCCTCGGGCGCCTACGTGCTGCGCCGCAAGCCGCCCGGCGTGCTCCTGAAATCCGCCCACGCCGTCGACCGCGAATTCCGCGTGCAGCGCGCCTTGCAGGGCACAGGCGTTCCGGTGGCGAAGATGCACGCGCTTTGCGAGCATGACAGCGTGATCGGCTCGGCCTTCTACATCATGGAGCATATCGACGGCCGCAGCTTCGACCAGCCCGGCCTGACCGGTCAGCCCCCGCAGGAACGCTCTGCCATCATCGACGAGATGAACCGCGTCCTCGCCGCCATACACGAGGTCGACATCGACGCGGTGGGCCTTTCCGATTTCGGCCCGCCCGGCCATTACTGCCAGCGCCAGACCGACCGCTGGACCAAGCAGTATCACGCCACCCAGACCGAGGACCTTCCCGACATGGAGGCGCTGATCGGCTGGCTGCAGGCCAACATGCCCGCCGATGACGGCCAGCGCACCCTTGTCCACGGCGACTACCGGCTCGACAACCTGCTCTATGCCCGCGACCGCGCGGAAATCCTGGCCGTGCTCGACTGGGAACTCTCGACCATCGGCCACCCCTATGCCGATCTTGCCGCCGTCATCATGCAATGGTCCATGCCCGCCACGACCGAGGGGCGCGGGCTGGCCGGGGTGGATCGCGAGGCGCTCGGCCTCTGGTCCGATCAGCGTTTCATCGACGCCTACTGCGCGCGCCGCGGCCTGTCGGGGATCGGCGATTTCAACTTCTACCTCGCCTTCTGCTTCTTCCGCATGGCCGCGATCCTGCAGGGGGTGAAGAAACGCGCGCTCGATGGCAACGCATCGGACCCCGAGCGCGGCCTGAAGCTGGGCGAATACGTCCCCGAATTCGCCCGCGCCGGGCTGGAGGCGGCAACCGCATGACCGGCGAGAGAGATCCGCGGCTGGTGGAGCCGCCCTATCCGCTGCAAGAGCTGCTCGGCATGGAACTCACCGCGTGGTCGGCGGGCGCGGCGCGGGTGGAGATGCCTCTGTGGGAAGGGGTGACCAACCGGCAGGGCCTGCCGCATGGCGGCATCCACGCCACGCTTCTTGACAGCGCGATGGGCTATGCCGGCTGCTACACCGGCGATCCCGACCGCCGCCAGATGGCGCTCACCCTGTCGCTGACCGTCAATTACCTCGGCCAGCCCCGGGGCACCCGCCTCATCGCCGATGCCACCGTGACGGGCGGCGGCCGCAAAACCTACTTTGCAGAGGGCCGGCTGACGGACGAGACCGGCACGCTCATGGCCACGGCGACGGGCGTGTTCAGGTACCGTACCGCGCGCTGAAACCCGCATCATCCCCGCGCTACAACTCGCGCCCGGCCTTGAACTCGCCCCATCGCATGATCGCGTTGGCGCCGATGAACGTGGCCGGCCCGGGCGGCAGGCGCTTGGGCGGATCCTGCGCCATGACCTCGTCCAGCAGGGCAGAGCGGTGGCCCGACGCGAGCTCGGCGGTGACCATGCCGAGCATCGTGCCCTTGGCCGTGCCGAGCCCGTTCTGGCAGCACGCGGAATAGAGACCGTCCTCTACCTCGCCCATGGCAGGTACGCCGTTCCAGCTCAGGCAAAGCCGCCCGCCCCAGCGATACTCCATCTCCACGCCGGTCAGGCTCGGGAAGCGCGCGGCGAATGCCGTGTCATGGCTGCGCGCCACCCGCGCGATCCGTGCCGCGCTCACCTGCATGGAAGGGTCGCAGGTGAAACGGTTGCGCACGACGATACGGTCGCCCCCCGTGCCGGAAATCCGCCGCACCGTCGTGCCCATTGGATCGGCCGGCGTCACGCCCCAACGGGGCTGGCCGCCGAGCTGCCGGCATTCCCCTTGCGTGAGCGCACGGGTCATCGAGGCGTAGGTGAACACGTGCAGAAGCCGCCCCCGGAAATGGCCGAAGCTGTTGGCATGACCGTTCACCGCGAGGATGACCTTGGGCGCCGCCACCCGGCCCTTGGGCGTGACCGCGTTCCATGCGCCGTTGCGTTCGAGTTCGGTAACGGGGCTGTTCTCGAAGATGCGCACGCGGTTGGAGCACAGACCGCGCGCCACGCCACGCACGAAAAGCGCGGGCTGGATCATCGCCGTGCCGGGGGTATAGAGGCCGCTGCAATAAAACCCGCTCCCCGTCATCTCGCGCATCTGCGCGGCATCGAGCATCTCGTGCTCCTCTCCCATCCGGGCGAGGTGGGCGGCATAATCACGGTTGTGGCGATGGCCCTTTTCGGTGGCCGCCGCGTTCGTCTTTCCCGACCGCGCGAAAGCCTCTTCACCGAGTCCGAAATCCGCAGCCATGCCGGCGGCGAAGTCGATCCCCGCGCGGTTGGCGCGGATCTGCGCCTTGTCGGCCTCTACCGCGCCGCCGTAATCCTGCGAGGACAGGTCATGCGGCAAATCGATCATGAAGCCGGTGTTGCGCCCGGCCGGTCCCTCGCCGATGCGCTTGGCCTCCAGCAGGACGATACGCGCGCCGGGGTTGAGCTGTGCCAGCCGCCGCACGGCGGCCAACCCCGCGAAACCGCCGCCGATCACGAGGAAATCGGCGGTGGTGCGTTCCTCGAGCTCCTGCGCAGGCCCGGGGTCTGGCAGAATCTCGTTCCATCCGGCAGGGCCGGGGTCGACCGGCAGGCGGGTCACCCTCATTGCATCAGCCTTTCCCAAGCCCGGCACGCGCAATAGCGCGTGCCGCGTTCAATACTGCTGGTTCAGCGCGTCCTCGGCCGGTATCTCGCGTTCGCGACGGTCGATATAGTCGCGCAGCGCCTCGTCCACGGCCGGGTCGAGCGCCGGTTCCTCGTAACTGGCCAGCAACTCGCGGGCATGGTTGAGCGCGCGAATGTTCGTGTCGATCCCGCCTTCGGCCGCCCATTGCTCGATCGCGTTGTTGTCGAACAGCTCGGGCATGAAGAAAGCGCGCTGGAAATTGGCCAGCGTGTGCTCGTGGCCCAGGTAATGGCCGCCGGGCCCGATATCGCCCACCGCGGCGATGGCCTCGTCGAAATCGTCCCAGCGGATGCCCTCGGCCATGCGATAGGCCATCGCGCATTGCTCGGCATCCACCACGAACTTGGCCATCGAGCAGTGCATCCCGGCCTCGTTCCAGCCGGCGGCATGCCACATGTAGTTGGTGCCGGCCATCTGCAACGCCATCAGCGTGCTAGCGCTTTCATAGCCGGCCTGCGCATCAAATGTCTTGGCCCCGCCCAGATTGGTCGAGGACCGCCACGGCACGCCGTAGTGGCGGGCCATCTGGCCGATCATCATGTTCATCAGGCTGATCTCGGGCGTGCCGGCCATCGGCGCGCCGGATTTCATGCTGACAGTGGACAGGTAATGGCCGTAGATCGCCGGTGCGCCCTTGCGGATCACCTGCGTGTAGGCCAGCGCCGAAAGCGCCTCGGCATTGAGCTGCGCCACCGTGGGCGCGACGCTGGCCGGCGTGTTGGCGCCCCCCAGCACGAAGGGCGAGCACAGCACCGGCTGATTGCGCCGACAAAAGGCCCGCATCGCGCCAAGCATGGTTTCATCCCACACCAGCGGCGAGTTACCGTTGCAGTTGCCGGTGACGACCGGGTGATCCTCCATGAAATCCGCGCCGAAGAGGATGGCGCACATTTCCATCACGTCCTCGGCGTTCCGCGGAGAGGTGGTCATGCCCATGAACGTCTTGTCGGAATGCTTCATGGACGAATAGGTGATGCGCAGGTGGCGCTGGCTGATCGGGTGATCGTAGGGTTCCACGATGTGATGCGCCGAGCTGTGCAGCGCCGGCAGCATGTGGGCCAGCTTGTGGAAGTTCGCCAGATCCTCCAGCGTCGGGTTACGGCGAACGTCGTCGAGGTCGCGCAGATAGGGGGCGCCCGTCATCGGCACGAAAATGGCGTGGTCGCGGCCGAATGGCAGGTTGTTGGCCGGGTTGCGCGCGTGGATGGTGAATGTTTCAGGGATCGTGGCGATGAGGTCGCGCACGAGCCCGCGGTCGAGATAGACGGTTTCGCCATCGACCCTTGCCCCCGCCGCGCGCCAGTCGTCGAGCGCGACCGGGTCGCGGAACACCACGCCGACATTCTCAAGTATATGCATCGAGGCCGCATCGACACGCTCGACCTGCCCCGCATCCATCGGCTCCGTCAGCGGAAGCGCGCGCCTCAGCGCGGGCAGCATCGTGAAATCGCGCTTTTGCCGCGCCAAGGTCCGGGCCCCGCGGCCCCGCCGGGCCGCTCTCTTCTCTGCCACATCAGCCATGATGCGTCGTCCTTTTCGCAGGGTGGGTGCCGATCCACCGTTGTGCCGTGGGCGTGGTGCCCCTTACGCGACGTTGTCACCGTCTTTCGGATCGGTCAGGTCGATCCAGATGGTTTTCATCTCGGTGAACTGGTCATGCGCGTGAATGGAATTGTCGCGCCCGCCGAAGCCTGACTGCTTGTACCCGCCGAACGGCGTGGAAATGTCGCCCTCGCCGTAACAATTCACCGTCACCGTGCCCGCCCGGATGTCGCGCGCGGCGCGGATCGCGCGGCGCACGTTGCCGGTAAAGACAGAGGCCGCGAGGCCGTACTCGGTGTCGTTTGCAAGCTGGATCGCTTCCTCGGTGCTGGATACCGCGATGACAGAGAGCACGGGGCCAAAGATTTCCTCCCGCGCCCTTGGGTCTTGGCGATCGACCTCGAAAACGGTCGGGTCGACAAAATTGCCGTCCACCTTGCCGCCCGCAACGGGCTCGCCGGTGAGATAGCCGCAAACCTTGCGGCAATGCGCATCATCCACCAGCGCGCCCAGATGCATCGCCGGGTCGAGCGGATCGCCGGTGCGCCAGTCGCGCAGGCGCGCGGTGATCCGCTCCATCAGCGGCGCCTTCACCGCCTCGTGCACGATCAGGCGCGAACTGGCCGAGCAGTTCTCGCCCATGTTCCAGAAGGCCGCGTTGACGACATGGCTTGCCACTTGGTCGAGGTTCTCGGCGTCCTCCAGCACCACCGCGGGGTTCTTGCCGCCGCATTCCAGCGTCACCTTCTTGAGGTTGCTGTCCGCCGCATAGCGCAGGAACCGCTTGCCCGTCTCGGTCGAGCCGGTGAAGCTGACCATGTCGACGCCCATATGCATCCCCAGCGGCGCGCCCACGCCCGGCCCGTCGCCCGGCAGCACCTGCAGCACACCGCGGGGCACGCCCGCCATATGCGCAACCTCGGCCAACCGCAGCGCCGTCAGGCTGGTCTGCTCGGCGGGCTTCACGATGACCGAGTTGCCGGCCGCGAGCGCCGGGCCGATTTTCCACGCCATCATCAGTAGCGGGAAATTCCACGGCAGAACGGCCGCGACCACGCCCAGCGGCTCGCGCACGATCATGCTGATCGCGTCGTCGCCCGTGGGGCCGGTCTGGTCGTAGATCTTGTCGATCAGCTCGGCATGCCACTTGATCGTGTGGATCACCTCGGGGATGTCTGTTTCCTCGCAGTCCTTGATCGGCTTGCCGGAATCGAGGCTCTCCATGACAGCCAGCTCGCGCCTGCGCCGCTTTATCAGCTTGCACAGGCGGATCAGCACATCCTTGCGCGCGGACGGGTGAAGGCGCGACCATTCACCCCGGTCGAACGCCTCGCGCGCCTTTTGCACGGCAAAGTCCACGTCCTTGCGATTGGCAGTGCTGATGGTTGTCAGCACCTCGCCCGTGGCCGGGTTCACCGTATCCATGCCCGGACCGTTCCCGTGGCGGAACTTGCCATCGACGTAGGGTGCGGCAGGCAAGTCCAGATCCACGGCAATGGCGGCGTACTCGGCACGTGTCAGCAAGTCGGTCATTTCGCCTCTCCCGTGATCCGCGCGATCGTGGTGTCCATGGTGCGGATCACCTCCTCCAGCGCGCGCTTGTCATCCTTGTTGAGCGGCTGCAGCGGCTTGCGCGGCGGGCCGGCCGGAATGCCGCGCATGGTCAGCCCGTGCTTGATGCACTGGACGAACTTGCCGCCCTGTTCCAGCACGCGCATGAGCGGCATCATCGCGCACATGATGGCCCGCCCCTTGGTGAAATCGCCCTCGATCACGCAGGCCCTGTAAAGCGCCACATGCGCCCGGGGCGCGAAATTCGACCCGGCACAGACCCAGCCGCGCGCGCCCCAGGCGAAGAATTCCAGCGCCTGGTCGTCCATGCCGCAAAGCAGACCCAGATGCGGATAATCGCGCGCGATCATGTGCAGGCGGTTGATATCGCCCGAGCTTTCCTTGATGCCGCAGAAATTGGGCGAGCGGCCAAGCCGGTCGAGCGTGTCCTCGTCCATGTTCACGCCCATCCGCCCGGGATAGTTGTAGAGCATAACCGGCATGTTCACCGCGCGGTCGATGGCCAGCGCGTGCAGCGCGATCTCTCGGCCCGTCGGCATCGAATAGGGCGGCGTGGCGACGAGGATGGCATCGGCGCCCACCTCCTTCGCCATCCGGGCAAACGCGATGCTGTCCTCGGTGCGCAGCGCGCCCGTGCCCACCACCAACGGCACGCGCGCCGCGATCATCTCCTTCGTGGCCCGGGCGAGTTGCACCCGCTCCTCGAAGGTCTGGGCATAGTACTCACCGGTTGTCCCGGCCGAGATGATGCCATGCACCCCTGCCGCGATCAGCCGCTCAACCGTATCGGCCAGCGCCGCATGGTTGATCGTGCCGTCGTCATGGCAAGGCGTGACGATAGGCGTCCAGATGCCTTCAAACTGCATGTCCGCGGTCCTTCATTGAAATCACGTCGATGGGCAGCGGATCCGGGCTGACGAACCGCTCCAGCCGGTCGCGCGAAAGATCCCAGTGCTCCAACGTCAGATCGACGGCGACCGCGGGCTCCTGACGTTCGATCGCCACGATCATCGCCTCGTGCTGCTCGCAGGCCTTCTTGACGCGCAATGTCTCGTCCGCCGAGGCCGGCCGGTAAAAGGTCTGGCTCAGCCGCGTGTGGTCGATCAGCATCCGCTTCAGGCTGGGCAGCAGGTACGGATTGTGCGCCATCTGGCCGATCTGCAGGTGAAAGCTGTGATTCTGCAGGGCAGCTTCGCCGGCATGGCCGGCCTCTGTCGCCCTGCGGAACGCGTCCTGTATGTCCTCCAGCGGTCCGATCTCTTCGCTGCGGCGGTTCTCGGCGGCCAGGCGTGCAACGTTGGCGTAGATCATCGGGGCCGTCTGGAAAAACATCCGCATCACGCCGAGATCCATCGACGCCACCTTCGCGCCCCTGTTTTCTTCTCGCGTGACATAGCCCTCGCCGTTCAGGCGCTGGAATATCTCGCGCATCGGCGTACGCGACAGGCCGTATTGGCCACACAGCTTGGCCTCGTCGAGTTCCGACCCCGGCGCGATGTCCTGCCGCAAGATCCGCATGCGCAGGTCTTCAAGGCAGTGTGTCTTCCTGTCTGCGGTCATGGCGGCTCCTTTCTGGATACGTTTTGTATACATTTTGTATTCATTCGTCCAGACGGTTCGACGAACCTCGCTTGCGCGGTGATTGCATGGGTCACGCACCGGCCGTCGAAATGAAAAAGGCCCCGCCGAAGCGGGGCCTTTCACGGTTTTCTGAATGCGCGAGGTCAGTCCTCGCGGCTTTCGGGGGTATCGATCAGCGTGTCGAAATCGTCACCGCCCACGACATCATCACCGTCCTCGGAGGGCGCCGCGAGCGCTGCGGCGGCCTCGGCCTCTTCGCGACGCGCCTCGATCACCACGTTGTCGCGGCTCTGCGCAACCTGGCGGATCTTCTGCGTGGCGCCCCCCGTGCCGGCGGGGATCAGGCGACCGACGATCACGTTCTCCTTCAGCCCCAGCAGCTTGTCACGCTTGCCCTGCACCGACGCCTCGGTCAGCACGCGCGTGGTTTCCTGGAAGGACGCCGCAGAGATGAACGAGCGGGTCTGAAGGCTGGCCTTGGTAATACCCAGCAGGATCGGCTCACTTTCCGCCGGGCGGCCTCCCTTGTCCACCGCCTTCTGGTTGGCGGCATCGAACTCGGCCTTGTCGACATGTTCGCCCTTGAGCAGCGTCGTGTCGCCGCTGTCGAGGATCTCCAGCTTTTGCAACATCTGGCGCACGACAACCTCGATGTGCTTGTCGTTGATCTTCACGCCCTGAAGGCGATAGACCTCCTGAACCTCGTCGATCATGTACTCTGCCAGCGCCTCGACCCCCATGATCGACAGGATGTCGTGCGGCGCCGGGTTGCCGTCCATGATGTAGTCGCCCTTCTGCACGTAATCCCCTTCCTGAACGGGGATATGCTTGCCCTTGGGCACCATGTACTCGACCGGTTCGTGGCTCTCGTCGATGGGCTCGATCGAGATGCGACGCTTGTTCTTGTAGTCGCGGCCGAAGCGAACATAGCCGTCGATTTCGGCGATGATCGCGTGGTCCTTGGGGCGCCGCGCCTCGAACAGTTCGGCCACACGTGGCAGACCGCCGGTGATGTCCTTGGTCTTGGCGCCTTCGCGCGGGATCCGCGCGACGACGTCGCCGGCGGCAATATCCTGCCCGTCCTCGACCGACAGGATGGCATCGACCGACATGAGATAGGTCACCGGGTTACCGGCGTCGTTGCGCACCGGCTCTCCGTCGGTATCCACGATCAGGATCTCCGGCTTCAGCTCGTTCCCCTTGGGCGCGGCGCGCCAGTCGGTCACGATCTTCTGCGTCATACCGGTCGCCTCGTCCGTGACATCCCGCACAGAGACGCCCGCCGTCAGGTCGACGAACTTGGCACGGCCCGACTTCTCCGCGAGGATGGGCAGCGTGTAGGGATCCCACTCGAAGAGCTTGTCGCCCCGCGAGATACTGTCGCCTTCCTTCACGAAAAGCTTGGAACCGTAGCCGATCTTGTGGCTGGCCAGTTCCTGTCCCTTGTCACCCACGATGCGCAGCTTCATGTTGCGGCCCATCACCAGCGTCTCGCCGGCGGAATTCTCCAGCGTCTGGGCGTTCTCGAAGTCCACCGTGCCTTCCTGGCTGGCCTCGAGGAAGGACTGCTGCCCGCCTTGCGCGACCCCGCCGATGTGGAAGGTCCGCATGGTCAGCTGCGTGCCCGGCTCGCCGATCGACTGCGCCGCGATGATGCCAACGGCTTCGCCGACGTTGACCATCGTGCCCCGCGCAAGGTCGCGGCCATAGCACATTGCGCAGACCCCGTCCTCGCTGTCGCAGGTGAGCGGGCTGCGGATGCGGGCCGACTGCACCGCGGCATCCTCGATGGCGTCGGACATGCGCTCGTCGATGAGTTGCCCGCGGGTCGCCAGCACCTCGCCGCTCGCCGGGTCGACGATATCCTCGGCCGCGACACGGCCCAGCACGCGCTCCGACAGCGAGGCAACGACCTCGCCATCGTTCACGGCAGCCTCTGCCGTGATGGCCCGTTCGGTGCCGCAGTCATGCTCGCGCACGATGCAGTCCTGCGCCACGTCCACGAGACGCCGTGTCAGGTAGCCCGAGTTCGCGGTCTTGAGCGCGGTGTCCGACAGGCCCTTTCGTGCCCCGTGGGTGGAGTTGAAGTACTCCAGCACCGTCAGGCCTTCCTTGAAGTTCGAGATGATCGGCGTCTCGATGATATCGCCGTTCGGCTTGGCCATCAGGCCGCGCATCCCGCCGAGCTGTTTCATCTGGGTGACAGAGCCCCGCGCCCCCGAGTGGGCCATCATGTAGACGCTGTTTGGCTCGGTCACGGCACCGGTCTCGTCCGTGATCTCGGCCGAGATGGAGCCCATCATCGCCTCGGTAACCTGGTCGTTACACTTCGACCACGCGTCGACCACCTTGTTGTACTTCTCGCCCTGGGTGATGAGACCGTCCATGTACTGCTGTTCGAAGCCCTTCACCTGTTCTCGGGTGTCCTCGACGATGGGCCATTTTTCTTCGGGGATGACCATGTCGTCCTTGCCGAAGCTGATGCCGGCGCGGAACGCCTCGCGGAAGCCCATGCCCATGATCTGGTCACAGAAGATCACGCTCTCCTTCTGGCCGCAGTAGCGGTAGACCGTGTCGATGACCTGCTGCACTTCCTTCTTGCGCAGGAGCTTGTTGACCAGCTCGAAGGGCGCCTTGGCGTTGAGCGGCAGGAGGGCGCCGATGCGCACGCGGCCCGGCGTGGTCTCGAACCGCTTGGTCACCTCGTTGCCCTCGTCGTCGATCTGGCGGATGCGCGCCGTGATCTTGGCGTGCATGTGCACCTCTTCGGCGTCCAGCGCGTGCTGCACCTCCTCGATCGAGGAGAAGACCATGCCTTCGCCCTTCATGCCGTCGCGCATGATCGACGTATAGTAGAGACCGAGGATCATGTCCTGCGACGGCACGATGATCGGCGCACCGTTCGCCGGGCTGAGGACGTTGTTCGTGGACATCATCAGCACACGCGCCTCGAGCTGCGCCTCGAGACTCAGCGGCACGTGCACGGCCATCTGGTCGCCGTCGAAGTCGGCATTGAAGGCCGAGCAGACCAGCGGGTGAAGCTGGATCGCCTTGCCCTCGATCAGCGTGGGCTCGAATGCCTGGATCCCCAGGCGGTGCAGGGTCGGCGCACGGTTGAGCAGAACCGGGTGTTCGCGGATCACCTCGTCGAGGATGTCCCAGACCTCGGGGCGTTCCTTTTCCACCAGCTTCTTGGCCTGCTTGACGGTGGAGCTCAGGCCCTTGGCCTCCAGCCGCGAGTAGATGAACGGCTTGAACAGTTCGAGCGCCATCTTCTTGGGCAGACCGCATTGGTGCAGCTTGAGTTCGGGGCCCGTCACGATGACCGAGCGGCCCGAGAAGTCGACCCGCTTGCCCAGCAGGTTCTGGCGGAAGCGGCCCTGCTTGCCCTTGAGCATGTCGGACAGCGATTTCAGCGGACGCTTGTTGGCGCCGGTGATGACCCGGCCGCGGCGGCCGTTGTCGAACAGGGCGTCCACCGATTCCTGCAGCATCCGCTTCTCGTTGCGCACGATGATGTCCGGCGCCCGCAGCTCGATCAGCCGCTTGAGGCGGTTGTTGCGGTTGATGACGCGGCGATAGAGGTCGTTGAGGTCCGAGGTGGCGAACCGGCCGCCATCGAGCGGAACCAGCGGGCGCAGTTCGGGCGGGATGACCGGGATCACGGTCATGATCATCCATTCGGGGCGGTTGCCGGATTCGAGGAAGTTCTCGACCACCTTAAGCCGCTTGATGATCTTCTTGGGCTTGAGCTCGCCCGTCGCCTCGGCGAGGTCGGCGCGCAGCTGTTCTGCCTCGGATTCAAGGTCGATGTTGGCCAGCATCTCGCGGATCGCCTCGGCGCCGATATTGGCGGTGAACGCGTCGGCGCCGTAGGCGTCCTGGGCGTCCATGAACTCTTCCTCGGTGAGCATCTGGCCGTAGGAAAGGTCGGTCAGGCCCGGCTCGATCACCACGTAGTTCTCGAAGTAGAGCACCCGCTCCAGGTCACGCAGGGTCATGTCCAGCATCAGCCCGATACGCGAGGGCAGCGACTTGAGAAACCAGATATGCGCGCAGGGCGCGGCCAGCTCGATATGGCCCATGCGCTCGCGGCGGACCTTCTGCAGCGTGACCTCGACGCCGCATTTCTCGCAGACGACGCCGCGATACTTCATCCGCTTGTACTTGCCGCACAGGCACTCGTAGTCCTTGATCGGGCCGAAGATGCGCGCGCAGAACAGGCCGTCACGCTCGGGCTTGAACGTGCGGTAGTTGATGGTCTCGGGCTTCTTGATCTCGCCGTAGGACCAGCTGAGGATGCGCTCGGGGCTGGCCAGCGATATCTTGATCTCGTCGAACACCTTGGTCGGCGCGACGGGGTTGAAGGGGCTGTTTGTAAGTTCCTGATTCATCATTGAATCCCTTGGTCAGGCATGGCGGGGAGGAGGGCGGAGATCCTTCGCGAAAGATCTCCGCTGCAGAATATTCGCGGAATATCCTGCATTCACTCGTCCTCCTCGTCCACGTCCAGCAGTTCCATGTTGAGGCCGAGGCCACGAACCTCCTTGACGAGGACGTTGAAGCTCTCGGGCACGCCGGCCTCGAAGTTGTCCTCGCCCTTGACGATCGACTCGTAGACCTTGGTCCGGCCGGCCACGTCGTCGGACTTCACCGTCAGCATCTCCTGCAGGGTGTAGGCCGCGCCGTAGGCTTCCAGTGCCCAGACCTCCATCTCGCCGAGACGCTGTCCCCCGAACTGCGCCTTGCCGCCAAGCGGCTGCTGCGTGACCAGGCTGTAGGGTCCGGTCGAGCGCGCGTGGATCTTCTCGTCCACCAGATGGTGCAGCTTGAGCATGTATTTCACGCCCACCGTGACCGGCCGCGAGAACTTCTCGCCCGTCCGACCGTCAAAGACGACGGACTGGCCAGAACTGTCGAAGCCCGCGCGCTGCAGCGCGTCATTGACGTCGTCCTCCTTGGCGCCGTCGAATACCGGCGTCGCGATCGGAACCCCCCGCGAGACGAGCGAGGCGGATTCCACCAGCCGTTCCTCATCCATGCCGGCCAGCGCCTCGTCGTAGACGTCCTCGCCATAGGCCAGTTGCATCGCTTCGCGCACGGGCGTCAGGTCGCCGGACCGGCGGTATTCCTGAAGCGCCTCGTCGATCTTGATGCCCAGCCCCCGGGCGGCCCAGCCCATGTGGGTCTCGAGGATCTGGCCGACGTTCATCCGCGAGGGCACGCCGAGAGGGTTGAGGCAGAAATCGACCGGTGTGCCGTCCTCGAGGAAAGGCATGTCTTCCATCGGGATCACCTTGGAGATCACGCCCTTGTTGCCGTGCCGTCCGGCCATCTTGTCGCCGGGCTGCAGCTTGCGCTTCACCGCGACGAAGACCTTGACCATCTTCATCACGCCCGGCGGCAGGTCGTCGCCCCGGCGCACTTTCTCGACCTTGTCCTCGAAGCGGGCTTCCAGCATGCGCTTCTGCGCCTCGTACTGGTCATGCAGCGCCTCGACCACCTGCGCGTCGGCCTCGTCCTTGAGCGCGAGTTGCCACCACTGGCCGCGGCTCAGCGTCCCGAGCAGGTCCTCGGTGATCTCGGAGTTCGCCTTGACGCCCTTGGGTCCCTGCACGGCGACCTTGCCAAGCACGAGATCCTTCAGCCGCGCATAGATGTTGCGCTCGAGGATCGCCAGCTCGTCGTCGCGGTCGCGGGCGAGCCGCTCCACCTCTTCCCGCTCGATCTGCAGGGCGCGTTCGTCTTTCTCCACGCCGTGACGGTTGAAAACCCGCACCTCGACCACGGTACCGAAATCGCCCGGCTTGACGCGCAACGAGGTGTCGCGCACATCGCTGGCCTTCTCGCCGAAAATGGCGCGCAGCAGTTTCTCTTCCGGGGTCATCGGGCTCTCGCCCTTGGGCGTGATCTTGCCCACGAGGATGTCGCCTGGCTGCACGTCGGCGCCGATATAGACGATGCCCGCCTCGTCGAGGTTGCGCAGCGCCTCCTCGCCCACGTTGGGGATATCGCGGGTGATCTCTTCCGGTCCGAGCTTGGTGTCGCGCGCGGCGACCTCGAACTCCTCGATATGCACGCTGGTAAAGACGTCGTCGCGCACGATCCGCTCGGAGATGAGGATAGAGTCCTCGTAGTTGTAACCGTTCCACGGCATGAAGGCGACGACGACGTTGCGCCCGACCGCCAGCTCACCCATGTCGGTGCAGGGGCCATCGGCGATGACCTCGCCCTTGCCGACCTCTTGCCCAACCTTCACCAGGGGCCGCTGGTTGATGCAGCTGTTCTGGTTGGATCGCTGGAACTTTCGCAGGCGGTAGATGTCGACGACAGGTTGCCCCGGGTCCAGGTCGCCCGTCGCGCGGATCACGATCCGCTGCGCGTCCACCTGGTCGACCACGCCGCCGCGACGTGCGAGGATCGACGCGCCGGAGTCGACCGCGACGCGGCCCTCCATGCCCGTGCCGACATAGGGTGCCTCGCTCTGCAGCAGCGGCAATGCCTGCCGCATCATGTTGGACCCCATGAGCGCGCGGTTGGCGTCGTCATTCTCGAGGAACGGGATCAGGGATGCCGCCACCGACACCAGCTGCTTGGGGCTGACGTCGATGAAATCCACGTGCTCGCGCGGGGCCAGCATGTATTCCCCCGACTGGCGGGTGGAAACCAGATCATTGACGAAATTGCCCGCCTCATCGAGCTTGGCGTTGGCCTGCGCGACGGTGTGGCGCATCTCCTCGGTTGCGGACATGTAGTGGACCTCGTCGGTCACCTTGCCGTCCACCACCCTGCGGTAAGGCGTCTCGATGAAGCCGTACTTGTTGACCCGTGCATAGGTTGCAAGGCTGTTGATCAGGCCGATGTTCTGGCCTTCGGGCGTCTCGATCGGGCAAATGCGGCCGTAATGGGTGGGGTGCACGTCGCGCACCTCGAAGCCGGCGCGCTCCCGCGTGAGGCCGCCCGGACCCAGAGCCGAGAGCCGGCGCTTGTGCGTGACCTCCGAGAGCGGGTTGGTCTGGTCCATGAATTGCGACAGCTGCGAGGAGCCGAAGAACTCGCGCACCGCGGCCGCCGCCGGCTTGGCATTGATCAGGTCCTGGGGCATGACCGTGTCGATCTCGACCGAGCTCATGCGCTCCTTGATCGCGCGCTCCATCCGCAGCAGGCCGACCCGGTACTGGTTCTCCATCAACTCGCCGACCGAGCGGACCCGGCGGTTGCCGAGGTGGTCGATGTCGTCGATATCGCCCCGGCCGTCGCGCAGCTCGGTCAGCGCCTTGATGCAGGCCACGATATCCTCGCGGTCGAGCGTGCGCTGCGTGTCAGGCTTGTCGAGATTCAGGCGCATGTTCATCTTCACCCGTCCCACCGCAGACAGGTCATAGCGCTCGGCGTCGAAAAACAGCGTTTCGAACAGTGCGCTTGCAGCTTCCTCGGTGGGCGGCTCGCCCGGGCGCATGACGCGATAGATGTCCATGAGCGCGCTTTCGCGGTTCATGTTCTTGTCCATCGTCATCGTGTTGCGGATGTACGGACCGACATTGACGTTGTCGATGTCGAGCACGGGGATCTCGGTGATGCCCGCGTCGATGAGCTCCTTGACCGTGCCGCCCACGAGGTCGCCGTCCTTGTCATACTCCGCCGTCAACTCGTCACCGGCCTCGACATAGATCGCGCCGGTTTCCTCGTTGATGACGTCGCGCGCCACGTAACGGCCGATGATCTGGTCAAACGGCACCACGATCTCCGTGACCTCGCCCTCGTCGATCAGCTTCTTGACCGCACGCGGCGTCACCTTCTTGCCCGCCTCGGCAATCACGTCGCCCGTCTTGGCATCGACGAGGTCGAAGGGCGGCCGGGTGCCGCGCATGCGCTCGGGGAAGAACTTGGTGACCCAACCCTGTTTCTTCTTCAGCTTGTAATCGACCGTGTCGTAGTAGGCGTTCATGATGCCTTCCTGATCCAGCCCGAGGGCATAGAGCAGGGTCGTCACCGGCAGTTTCCGCCGCCGGTCGATACGTGCATAGACGTTGTCCTTGGCGTCGAACTCGAAATCCAGCCAGCTGCCGCGATACGGGATGATCCGGCAGGCGAAAAGCAGCTTGCCGGAGGAATGCGTGCGGCCCTTGTCATGGTCGAAGAAAACGCCGGGAGAGCGGTGCATCTGGCTGACGATGACGCGCTCGGTGCCGTTGACGATGAACGTGCCGTTGCCTGTCATCAGGGGCATGTCGCCCATGAAGACGTCCTGCTCCTTGATATCCTTGACGGAGCGGGAGCCGGTATCCTCGTCGAGGTCGAAGACGATCAGCCGCAGCGTGACCTTCAGCGGGGCGCTGTAGGTCATGTCGCGCTGCATGCACTCCTCGACGTCGTATTTGGGCTTCTCCAGCTCGTAGCCGACGAACTCCAGAACAGAGGTTTCGTTGAAATCCTTGATCGGGAAAACCGACTGGAAAACGCCCTGGATGCCTTCGCCATCCTGCGGCTCGGGCTGGTCGCCGGAACCCAGGAACAGGTCGTAGGACGACTTCTGCACCTCGATCAGGTTCGGCATCTCCAGCACTTCGCGGATCTTGCCGAAATACTTGCGCAAACGTTTCTGGCCAAGGAAGGTTTGTGCCATGTGTCTGGTCACCTTTCATTTCTCACCGGAGGCGGCGGCCGTCGGGCCCCGGCACCGCATCCAACCGAGACGACGTGTCGCGATCCATTCCCGGCCCCTGTCCCACCAGGAGCCTCCCGATCGAGCGAACCACGCCTGAGAAAGGGCTTCGTTCCGAAGCGGGCCGGCCAAAGCCCTTTCTGAGACAGGTTCGGCTGGACCCGGAATGCATCCGGGTCCAGCCTTGACACGGTGGTCGCGCTTGCGCGCACCGATTACTTGAGTTCGATCTCGGCGCCGGCTTCTTCCAGCTTGCCCTTGATCTCCTCGGCTTCCTCCTTGGAAACCTGTTCCTTGATCGCCTTGCCACCGGCTTCGACCAGTTCCTTGGCTTCTTTCAGTCCAAGGCCGGTGATCGCGCGAACCTCCTTGATGACGTTGATCTTCGACGCGCCGGCCGACTTCAGGATCACGTCGAATTCGGTTTGCTCTTCGGCTTCCTCGCCGCCGCCGCCCTCTGCGGGACCGGCCATCATGACCGCGCCGCCGGCGGCGGGCTCGATGCCGTATTCGTCCTTGAGGATGGTTTTCAGTTCCTGTGCTTCGAGAAGCGTGAGGCCGACGATTTCCTCGGCCAGTTTTTTCAGATCAGCCATGTTTCAGCTCTTTCCGTTTACCAGTTTCCTGTTCCAACGCCGGGCGTTGCCCCGTACGCGGGTATTCAGTTTGCGCTTATGCAGCTTCGGCCTTGTCCTCGATGGTCGAAAGGATGCTCGCGATGTTCGAAGCAGGGGCGCCAATCGCACCGGCGATGTTCGAGGCGGGCGCGCCGACGCAGCTCGCGATCTGAGCAATAAGCTCGTCGCGCGAGGGCATTTTCGACACGGCCTCCACACCGGACCGGTCCAGATGGTCCGTGCCCATGGCCCCGCCGAGGATCTGGAACTTCTTGTTGTCCTTGGCGAAGTCCTCGGCGACCTTGGCGGCTGCCACGGGGTCTTCCGAGAAGGTAAGCACGGTCATGCCCGAGAGGTATTCGGCGATGCTTTCGCATGGCTTGCCCTCAAGGGCGATCTTGGCGAGCCTGTTCTTGGCGACGCGAACGGAACATTCGGCCGCGCGGGCGCGGGCGCGAAGATCCTGCATTTCGGCAACTGTAAGACCCGTGTAGTGGGCCACCACTACGACGCCAGAGCTTTCGAAGATCTGGCCGAGTTCCTCGACCACTTTCTCTTTCTGGGCTCTATCCACAGTTTCACTCCAAATCTGGAAGGATTCCCCTTCCGGCTCTTGTTTGCCCCGGGCACCGCCCGGAGCGTTCGGGTCCAATTTCAGGGTCCCGAGACCAAGATCGCCCGAAGGCGGCGCCTTCGTCGTAATCTCTACTCGTTCCCCATCTCAGGAAGGAATTATAGGGCAGGCGCCCAACCCTCCATCTCGGACAGGACGGGCCCGCGAACGGCCCCGCCATTCGCCCCGGGCCACGGCCCGGGGCAAATCCTGGTTATTCCGACGCGGCGTTGCCGACATCGACGCTGACACCCGGCCCCATGGTCGAGGTCAGCGAAATCTTCTTCATGTACGTGCCCTTGGCACCGGCCGGCTTGGCCTTGCTTACCGCCGACACGAATGCGCGGACGTTCTCGGCCAGCTTGCCGCCATCGAACGACACCTTGCCGATGCCGGCATGGACGATCCCGCCCTTGACGGCCTTGAACTGCACCTCGCCCGCCTTGGCGTTCTTGACGGCGTCGGCGACATCCATCGTCACCGTGCCGACCTTGGGGTTCGGCATCAGGTTGCGCGGGCCCAAAATCTTGCCCAGCCGGCCAACGACCGGCATCATGTCCGGCGTTGCGATGCAGCGATCGAACTCGATCGTGCCGCCCTGGATCGTCTCCATCAGGTCTTCGGCGCCCACGATGTCGGCACCGGCCTCCTTGGCCTCGTCGGCCTTGGCGCCGCGCGCGAAGACGGCAACGCGGACTTCCTTGCCAGTCCCGTTGGGCAGACCGACGACGCCGCGCACCATCTGATCGGCGTGACGGGTATCCACCCCAAGGTTCATCGCGATCTCGACCGTCTCGTCGAACTTGGCGTTGGCATTGTCCTTGATGAGCGATACCGCCTCTTCCACGGTCACGTTCGATTTTCCGGCAACGGCCTCACGGGCGGCACGGGTGCGTTTTCCTACTTTCGCCATCTCACTTCACCTCGATGCCCATGGACTTCGCGCTGCCCTGAATGATCTTCATGGCCGATTCCACGTCCTGCGCGTTCAGGTCGCGCCACTTGGCCTCGGCGATCTCGCGCAGCTGCTTGGGGCTGACGGTCGCCACCGTTTCGCGCCCCGGTACCTTGGCCCCGGATTTCAGCTTGGCCGCCTTCTTGAGATAGTAGGACGCCGGCGGCGTCTTGATTTCCATCTCGAAGGACTTGTCCTGGTAATAGGTGATGAGCGTCGGGCACGGCGCCCCCGGCTCCATCTCCTGCGTCTTGGCGTTGAACGCCTTGCAGAACTCCATGATGTTGATGCCGCGCTGACCGAGCGCCGGCCCCACGGGCGGGGACGGGTTCGCCTGGCCGGCAGGCACTTGCAGCTTCATCTTGCCGGCGAGTTTCTTGGCCATGTGGCCTCTCCTTCTTCCAACAGCCCCGGGGCGCGCCCCGGGGGCTTTTCACGTTGTGTGGTCCGGCTTGCGCATCGCGATACGCGCCCCTCCCACGTTGAGTACCCGGCCGCGCTCCCGGCCCGGTGAGCCACGCCGTCACGCCTGCTTGGTGACCTGCGCGAATTCCAGCTCGACCGGGGTTTCCCGGCCGAAGATCGACACCATCACCTTGAGGCGCTGGTTGTCGTCGTCCACTTCCTCGACCATCCCGTCGAAATCCTCGAACGGGCCGTCATTGACCTTCACCTTCTCGCCAACCTCGAAGGAAACCAGCGTGCGCGGCGCTTCCTCGCCTTCCTGCACCCGGTTGAGAATGGTGTTCACCTCTGCGTCCCGCATCGGCATCGGGCGACCCTGCGGACCGAGGAACCCGGTGACGCGGTTGATCGAGTTGATCAGGTGGTATCCCTTGTCCGACATCTCCATGTGCACGAGCACGTAGCCCGGCATGAAACGGCGCTCGGCGGTCACCTTCTTGCCGCGGCGCACCTCGATCACCTCTTCGGTCGGCACCAGGACCTCGTCGATCTGGTCCTCCAGCCCCTGGTCGGCAACGGATTGTCTGATCTGCTCGGCGACTTTCTTCTCGAAATTCGAGAGAACGCTGACCGAGTACCACCTTTTCGCCATTGTCGATCCAGATCCTGTCAAGCCCGGCCGCACGCCGGCAGTTTGTTTGATTTTTCAGGCGCTTGGCCCGGACTCCCCGAAACAAAAAGCGGCGCGCAACACGAATCGCCGCGCGCCATCGATCGAAGTAGCGCGTGGCCTACCGCCGATCTGCCCTGAAATCAAGGGGCTGCGCCTGATTTTCTGGCGGCTCAGCCGAAGATGCCCAGGACGCCCTGCAGGCCTGTCCGGATCAGCAGGTCGACAAGCGCGAAGAAAATCGCCGTCAGCGTGGCCATGATGAACACCATGACCGTGGTCAGGAACACCTCGCGCCGCGTCGGCCAAACGACCTTCGCCACTTCCGAGCGGACCTGCTGGATGAACTGGAGAGGGTTGGTCATGGCCATGTTTTCGGGTGCCCGGGCTGTGATCTCGTTGGGTGGGACATACTTGCAGCCATGGCCGAGATCAAGGGGCGAGGCGCATGTCGCCCATCCTGCCACGCGGTTTCCGCCCGGAACAGCCCCCCCCGCCGGGACGGGCCGCCGGCAAGGGCTTCGGCATTCGTCTTTCTCAGCGCGGCCGCGGCGCCGGTGCACCCGCATGTACCGTTTGTGCAGACCGGCCCCGTCGACGGGGCAGCAAACGGTGTCCGGACGTGTCGCGGCGGGCCGGCGCGCCCTGCTGCCATTGCAGCACCCCGAGAACCAGCAGCGACAGGCAGAGCGCGACGGCAGGCAGCGGCACGCCGACGCCCCATGCCAGAGCGCCCAGACCCAAGGCGCCGCCCGCCAGGGGCCACGGGTGCCGGAAACTGCGCGGCACTGCCCTGCCCCGCGCGCCGGCGCCGGTCGCAAGAACGGCACGCAGGTCGGGTTCAGTCGTTTCACGCTCCTCCTCCGGTGCGCACAACGCCCGGGTCGGGGCACGCCGACGGTGCAAGGGCCGTTCCCTGCGCTGTTGCAGCGGCACGCGCCGGATCGGCACAGGGGTCAAGGATGTCGGCGGCGGGGTCTGCACCTTGCCCGCCGCCCGCTCCTTTTCGTCGGCGCCTCCTGCGGACCCCGCGCCTGCGTCGCTGCCGGGGGGCATCACGTGCTGATGGTGGGGGACGGACCCGTGATCGCGCATCAACTCGAGCACCAGACGATCCGCATTGCGCCGGGCGGTTTCATCGTCCGCCGCATCCGGCGGCGCCGGGCTTGCCAGCTCAGCGGCGTTGTGCGGCAGGTGCGGGTTCACTTTCGGGGCAATCCGGGCTCTGGCCATGTCAGCACTCGTTAATCCTGATCTCGAACGACGCCCCCACGCCTTCCGCACCGCCGGAAACCGGTCGCGTCACCGGCTGCGCGGCCTTTTCATGTCCGATTTATAGCAAGAATGTGGCAAGCGCCGGCCGGAAAAGCGACCGTGCCCCAGTTACGCCCAGATCTGACCAGATTTCGGGAAACACTGAACCCGAACGTCAGGATTCGTTTCCTGGCAGGATACGACACACGCCCCGAAATGGCTGGCTCCCAGTGGCGACGCCGATTCGGCCGACAACGGCTCGGCCATCACACCGCGACAGCGTGACCTGCGTCGCGCGGCGGTCCGTGGCCGTGATCCCAATTGAGGGAGGCAATGGCAGGGGCAGCAGGGCTCGAACCCGCGACCTACGGTTTTGGAGACCGTCGCTCTACCAGCTGAGCTATACCCCTACGCGGCGCTGTCCCGATTAAGGTATGCACCGCCCGAATTCAAGACCGATTTCCCCATGAAAACACGACGAGGCCACGCCGGCGGCGTTACGCCGCGCGGCCGCCCGCGTAGCGCGGACTTTGGACGATTCCAGCGTCGAACAGCCGGCCGATCTCGTTATCGCCGAGCCGCGCCACGTCAGCCAGGATTTCCTCGGTATGCGCGCCAAGGGCCGGTGCCGGAACCGGGCGCTGCCGCTTAGCCTGCGAAAAGCTCACCGGGCAGCCGGGCACGGGGAACCGGCCCAGCCCCGGCTGGTCCAGGACGGAGAACATCGGGTTGTCCTCGCCCATGTCCGGGTCCTCGGCCACCGCCTCCTTCACGCTGCGGAAAACCGACCAGGTTATCCCCTTGGCGTTGAAGGCCTCGGCGAAATCCTCCACCCGGCGCATGGCGAACCACTCGCCGAGAATGCCGGTGATGGCATGGCGCATCTTCCACCGGTTGCCCTCGTCCGACAGGTCCAGACCGGTCGCCGCTTCGAGATCGCGGATGGCCGCGCCGGTCCCGGTCATTTGCACCAGCCCGCGCCACTGCCGCGATGTGAGCCCGATCACCATCACCCGGCGACCGTCAGCACAGATGAAGTCTTGGCCGTAAGCCCCGTAAAGCGCATTGCCGCATTTGCCGCGCTCGGTATCGTTCACCACTGCGTCACCGATCATGCCCAGGTGCCCGATAGTGGCCGCGGCCACGTCCTTGAGCGTCAGCTCCACGTCCTGCCCCTCGCCAGTGCGCAAGCGGTGGCGCTCGGCGGCCAGCAGAGAGGATACCGTCAGGTTGCCGGCAACAAGGTCCCACGCGGGCAGCGGGCTTGCGACCGGCGCCTTGAGCCCCTCGGGGCCCGTCATGTGGGGAATGCCGATCGCGGGGTTCACGGTGTAGTCGACCTGCGGGTTCCCGTGCCGGTCGCCCATGAGCGTCACCATGATGAGATCCTTTCGGTACTGGCTGAGTGTTTCGTGATCCATCCAGCCCCGCACGCGCAGGTTCGTAAGGAACAGCCCCGCATCCTCCCCCGGGGCGGTGATGATGCGGGTCACCAGTTCCTTTCCCTGTGGGCTTTTCATGTCAACGGCGATGGACTTCTTGCCCTTGTTCAACCCGGCCCAGAACAGGCTCTGCCCTGAAGGGGCCAGCGGCCAGCGCCCGGCGTCGAGCCCGCCGCCGATCCGGTCGAACCGGATCACCTCGGCCCCCATCTGTGCCAGCGTCATCCCCGCCAGCGGCACCGCGACGAAGGCCGAGCCCTCCACCACACGCATCCCGTTCAGAATTCCCTTCATTGCGTGCCCTCCCAGATCGCGATCGCCTGCATCCCCTGATGCCCGGATTGCCCCGTGACCAATGAAAGCGCGCCGCAATCGTCCTCGGTGGCCATGACATCGATCTCGGGGCTTTCCCCCTGCGCCAGGAACAACGGATGCACCGCCCGGAAATCGAACTGCGCCGGCCGCCGACCGCGCTGGCGACAGGCGGCCCGCATGAGCCAGCTCGCTTGCAGCGGCGCGTGGATGACCAGACCGGGGTAATGCTCGACACCTTGCGCATAGGGCAGGTCGTAGTGGATGCGATGCGCATTGAAGGTCAGCGCGGAATAGCGGAACAGCAGCGGTTCGCTTGCCGTGATACGCTCGTGCAGGACGGGCGCCTCCGGCAATGGCCGCTTGCGCGGCGGTCGAAACGCGTCGGGCACCTCGAGATAGACGATATCCTGCCGCTCCTCGACGGCAAAACCGCGTTCGGCGTAGATCCGGTGATCCACCGTGACCACCACCATGGGGCCCGTGGCGGTGTGTTTTTCCTGCACGTTCACGATGGCCGAATGGCATTTGAGCGTCTCGCCCACCCGCAACGGCGCACCGAAGGACAGGCGCCCACCGGCCCACATGCGTCGGCCCAGACGAACCGGCGGCAGGAAGTCCCCAAGGCGCGGATGCCCGTCGTCGCCCAGCTCGGACAGCGGCACGGCGGGCGGGAACGCGCACCAATGCCAAAGCGGTGGCAGCACCTCGCCCGCGGCGGGCGGCGGCGCATGCGGCTCCCCCAATGTGGCGTGGATGCGCGCGGCCTCGGCCTCGGATACCGCGCCCAGTGCGGTCTGCGTGCGCCCTTCCCATGCCCCGATGTTCACCTGATCCATCCCGTGCCCTCCGTCTTGACACCCAAAGGATGGCCGCGTGCCTCAAAAAAAGTCAATATTTCAATATCTTAGCGGAATACCATGGCATGCAGACCGCTTTTTCGCGACCGCAGCAACCGGTGCGACCCATTGTTTTGCATCGGAAAACAGCAGCCTTCACCGGGTCTCCGACGTGCCGGGAAACGGGTCCGTCCGGTGGAGATGCGCCCGCCGCGGCCCGCGGCAGATTGCCCCACCCCGGTCCCGGTGACGGCGATCGCCGGCGCTGTCCGGCGCCGGCCGGTGTCAATCAGGTGACGTCTTGAACTGGAATGCCTTGCGCCGTCCCGGATTGGCCTTCACCGCCTTCAGAAGGCGCCGGTGTTTGCGGCGCAAACCGAAGCCGTCCATCCAGGCGGCGACCCGCCGGATCCGCGCCAGCATCTGCGCATCGCTCAACTGCGCGGTACGCGCCTGTCGCATCGCGTCGGCATCGACCGGGCGCGTGCACAGGAACGAAACGGAGAAATTCGGCACGAACGCAACCGGCTGGAAATGCTCCGCGAGCATCGCCATCTGGGCCGCGATCCATGGCTGCTGCCACCACAGGAAATCCTGCTGGACGATGACCGATCGCCCGGGAACGAGATGCGGAAAGAACGTCTCGCTCATCCGGTCGGTCGTCGCCGCTGCCTTGGACGCGTCGAGAACGAGGATCTCGATCGGACCGCCGGTCCAGGCCATGTCTTCGATCTGGCCCTTGTGAAGCCTGACCGTATCGCGCCACGGCGACAGCAGCGCCTCGACTACGGGCCGCAGGTCATCGCCGTCGCAGGGCGGCAGCGGCGGCGCGTCCAGACCGCTCTCGCTGGCCGGGGGGCCGGACAGGTAGGTTTCGTAGCGGCCGCGGAAAACATCGAAATCGTTGACGACGAACTTGTCGTAGCCATGCACGGGCTGCGTTCGCCCGGCCTGTTTCTGGCCTTCGGCAAGGCAGGCGGTGGACCCGCCGGCAAAGGCGCCAAGATCGACGATGGCCCCGGCGCCTTGCGCCCATTCCCGCGTCAGCCAGAGGTAATACTTCTGCTCATCGAGGGTGAGCATGGTCGGAACCAAGGACGCCTCCCCCAAGTCCGCAACCCGGAGGAGGCGCCATGGAGACTCTCGGAACATGTCGAAAGCGCGATTCGACATGTCCCGTCGCCCTTTTTACTCGATGATCTTGGAGACGACGCCGGAGCCGACGGTGCGGCCGCCTTCGCGGATGGCGAAGCGCAGGCCCTCTTCCATGGCGATGGGCGCGATC
>NZ_JBISDG010000032.1:0-44034 GCF_044472985.1 Roseovarius salis
GGACCCAGCCGCCCCACCGGGCGCCCCGCCAGCCGGATCGCGTCGGGGGCGCTGCCCAGCTCGCCCGACAGCGCGGCGAGCAGCTCGTCCTGCCCGTTGCCGGCAACCCCGCCGATGCCGAGGATCTCGCCACGGTGAACCGTCAGGTGGATGTTGCGCAGGCTGGTGCCGAAGGCGGCCGGGGAGGTGACCGACAGCCCGGTGATGTCCAGCACCACCTCGCCGCGGGCGCGTTGACTGCGTGCCGGCGCGGCGAAGCTGTTGCCCACCATCTTCTCGGCCATGGTCCGCGCCGACGTCTCGGCCGGGACACAGGTCCCCACGTTGCGGCCCTGCCGCAGGATCGTGGCGGCATCGCAGAGCGCGCGGATCTCCTCGAGCTTGTGGGATATGTAGAGGATCGCCACGCCGCTCGCGGTGAGCTTGCGCAGCGTCCGGAAAAGGATCTCGACCTCCTGCGGGGTCAGCACCGAGGTGGGTTCGTCCATGATCAGCAGGCGCGGGTCCTGCAGCAGGCAGCGCACGATCTCGACCCTCTGGCGTTCCCCCGCCGACAGGTCGCCCACGGTGCGCCCCGGGTCGAGCGGCAGGCCGTAGGTTTCCGACACGTCGCGGATGCGCGCGGCCAGGTCGCGCAGGCGCGGCGGTGTCTCCATCCCCAGCGCCACGTTCTCGGCCACGTTCATGGCATCAAACAGCGAGAAGTGCTGGAACACCATCGCCACGCCGGCGGCGCGCGCCGCCCGCGGCTCTGCCGGGGCGAAAGGCGCGCCGCGCAGGGTCATGCTGCCGGCGTCGGGCCGGACCAGCCCGTAGATCATCTTGACGAGCGTCGACTTGCCGGCCCCGTTCTCGCCCAGCAGCGCGTGAACCTCGCCCTGTCGGACCTCGAACGACACGTCGTCGCAGGCCGTGACGCCGGGGTAGCGCTTGGTCAGCCCGGAAACGGAGAGCAATGTCTGGGTCACGCGTTCCTTCCCTCTTGGTCGCGCCCGGGGCGCGCGCCCCTCAGTAGCCCAGCCCCGCCGCCGACGGCAATGCCCTGCGGCCACGGGCCGGGGATGATGACCGCGGTCGCGGCGCCGCTGCCCGGGAATTCATCCGCCGGGCCGCGTATTCGCGCCTTTCCAGCATCGCGGCCCATGGCATAGACTGCCCCCATGAGCAGTGCCCCCCGATTCATCCATCTGCGCGTTCACACCGAGTACTCCCTGCTGGAAGGCGCCGTGCGGCTCAAGAAGCTGCCGGGGCTGTGCGAGGCTGCGGAGATGCCCGCCGTGGCGGTGACCGACACGAACAACATGTTCGCCGCGCTCGAATTCTCGGTGACGGCCGGCGATGCGGGCATCCAGCCGATCATGGGGTGCCAGCTGGACCTGCAATACGTCACCCCTGCACCGGGCGAACGTCCACGCCCACCCGCGCCCGTGGTGCTGCTGGCACAGGACGAGGCAGGGTACGAAAACCTCATGAAGCTCAATTCATGCCTCTACCTGCGCGGGGACGGGCAGGTGCCGCATGTCACGATTGACGAACTCGCGCGGCATTCGGCGTCGGTCATCTGCCTGACCGGCGGACCGGACGGGCCGGCGGGGCGGCTGTTGCAGGCGGGCCAGCGGCCGGCGGCGGAAACGCTGATGCGCGCGCTGCACGACGCGTTCGGCGACCGTCTTTACGTCGAGCTGCAGCGCCACCCGGGCGAGGCGGGCCAGCCCGAGGCCGAGCGCCTGACGGAGCGGGGGTTCGTCGAGATGGCTTATGCCATGCGCCTGCCGCTCGTGGCGACCAATGACGTCTATTTTCCCGATGCCGGGATGTACGAGGCCCACGACGCCATGCTCTGCGTGGCAGAGGGGGCGTATGTGGACCAGTCCGCACCGCGCCGCCGCCTGACCAGCCAGCACTATTTCAAGTCGCAGAGCGAGATGGCGACGCTTTTCGCCGACCTGCCCGAGGCGGTGGAGAATACCGTCGAGATCGCGCGGCGCTGCGCCTTCGGGGCCTACCGGCGCGACCCGATCCTGCCGCGCTTCGCCGACGACGAGGTTGACGAGCTGCGCCGGCAGGCGCGGGAGGGGCTGGCCGCGCGGTTGGCCGTCATTCCCCATGCCGCGCCGGTGGAGGATTACGAGGCCCGGCTGGAATACGAGCTGGGCATCATCGAGGGGATGGGGTTCCCGGGCTATTTCCTGATCGTGGCGGACTTCATCAAGTGGGCCAAGAGCCGCGATATCCCCGTCGGGCCGGGGCGCGGCTCGGGCGCGGGCAGCCTCGTGGCCTACGCGCTGACCATCACGGACCTCGACCCGCTGCGCTACTCGCTGCTGTTCGAGCGGTTCCTCAACCCAGAGCGCGTCTCGATGCCGGATTTCGACATCGATTTCTGCATGGACCGGCGCGAGGAGGTGATCGAGTACGTGCAGAACGCCTATGGCCGCGACAAGGTGGCGCAGATCATCACCTTCGGCGCGCTTCTGTCCAAGGCTGCCGTGCGCGACATCGGCCGGGTGCTGCAGATGCCCTATGGCCAGGTGGACCGGCTGAGCAAGATGATTCCCGTGGAGGGGGTGAAGCCGGTGTCGATCGAGAAGGCGCTGGAGCAGGAGGACCGCCTGCGCGAGGAGGCGCGCAGCGAGGAGGTTGTCGACAGGCTGCTGAATTACGGCATGAAAGTCGAGGGGCTGTTGCGCAATGCCTCGACCCATGCCGCCGGCGTGGTGATCGGCGACCGCCCGCTCGACGCGCTGGTGCCGCTCTACCAGGACCCGCGGTCGGAAATGCCGGCCACCCAGTTCAACATGAAATGGGTGGAACAGGCGGGGCTGGTGAAATTCGATTTCCTCGGCCTCAAGACGCTGACCGTGATCCAGAACGCCATCGAACAGATCCACGCCTCGGGCCGCGATCTGCATGTCGCCGCCGATGGCAGCACCATCTATCGACCCTTCGAGGGGGCCGAGAACGATATCGGTCAGATCCCGCTCGACGACGCGAAGACCTACGAGCTTTACGCCAAGGCCCGCACGGTGGCGGTATTCCAGGTGGAAAGCTCGGGCATGATGGACGCGCTCAAGCGGATGAAACCCACCTGCATCGAGGACATCGTGGCGCTGGTGGCGCTCTACCGCCCCGGCCCGATGGAGAACATCCCGAAATACTGCGAGGTGAAGAACGGGCTGTCGGAGCGCGAATCGATCCATCCGCTGATCGACCACATCCTCGACGAGACGCAGGGCATCATCGTCTACCAGGAACAGGTGATGCAGATCGCCCAGGAAATGGCGGGATACTCGCTGGGCGGTGCCGACCTGTTGCGGCGGGCGATGGGCAAGAAGATCCAGGAAGCGATGGATGCCGAAAGGCCCAAGTTCATCGAGGGCGCCAAGGCCAACGGGGTGGACGACGCCAAGGCGCTGGAAGTTTGGAACCTGCTCGACAAGTTCGCCAATTACGGCTTCAACAAGTCCCACGCCGCAGCCTACGCGGTGGTCAGTTACCAGACCGCGTGGCTCAAGGCCAACCATCCGGTGGAGTTCATGGCCGGCGTCATGAACTGCGACATCCACCTCACGGACAAGCTGGCCATCTATTTCGAAGAGGTCAAGCACGCCCTCGGCCTGCCCTACGTGCCGCCCTGTGTGAACCGGTCGGACGCCACTTTCGCGGTGCGCGACGGGGCGCTGGTCTACGCGCTTGGGGCGCTGAAGAACGTGGGCGTCGAGGCGATGCGGCTCATCGTGGAGGGGCGCGCGGAAAAGCCCTTCGTCAACCTGTTCGATTTCGCCCGCCGGGTGGACCTGAAGCGGATCGGCAAGCGGCCGCTGGAGATGTTGGCGCGGGCCGGCGCCTTCGACGAGCTGGACCGCAACCGGCGGCGGGTCTTTGACAACATCGAGCGGCTCATGACCTATTCCGCGGCGATCCATGACCAGAAGAATTCCAGCCAGGTCTCTCTTTTCGGCGAGGCCGGCGAGGACCTGCCCGAGCCTCGGCTGTCGCCTGTGGAGGACTGGCTGCCCGCCGAGCGGCTGACCGAGGAGTTCCAGGCCGTGGGGTTCTATCTCTCCGGCCATCCGCTCGACGATTACGCGGCCCCGCTTGCGCGCAAGGAGGTGCGCACCCTGCACGAGGTCGCGGATCTCGCCCGGCGCAAGGGCGCGGCGGTGGTCAAGATCGCCGGTGTCGTCGCGGCGCGGCAGGAGCGGCGTTCGGCCCGCGGCAACCGTTTTGCATTCGTCCAGTTATCGGACACGACCGGCAGCTACGAGGTCACGGTGTTCTCGGACACGCTGGAGGTCCACCGTGACCAGCTGGACCCCGGCGCCATGGTCGTGCTCACCGTCGAGGCCTCGATGGAGGAGGATCAGCTAAAGCTGCTGGCGCGCGGCGCGCAGCCGGCAGACACGGTGGTTGCCGATGCCGGGGCGACGGGGCTGCGGGTCTTCGTCGAGGCGCCGGAGGCGGTATCGTCGGTCGCGTCGGTGTTGCAGGGCGTGGAGGACGCGCGCGGCGGGCGCGGGCCGGTCCGGTTCTGCCTGATGGACCCGGCACTGCCCGGCGAGGTCGAGATCGCCGCCGGGCGCGACTACCCGGTGTCGCCCCAGATCAAGGGCGCGCTCAAGAGCCTGCCGGGCGTGGCCATGGTCGAGGAGATCTGAGCGCCTACCAGTGCGGCGGACGCGCGTCGCCGAAGGCCGCGGTGCCGCCCTCGGCGGTTTCGCGCTCGGCCTCGCGCTGCAACAGCAGGTCGATCCGGCGTTTCAGAACGCCGATCTCCGTTTCCTGCCGTGCCACGATCTCTGACAGCTCGTCCACGGCGCGGCAGAGATGGGCGAGTTTTTCCTCGAGCGCGTTCGTCACCTGCCTGTCTCCTCCAGTCGCGGGGCGGGGCCGACTACGCAGTTAGGCTGTGCCGGGCGGGGCGGTCAAGCGCCCCGTGCTTGCCCCTGACTGCCCCTTGGGCTAGACCGCGCCGCGAACGGCAGCGGCAGGGACCCGTCACATGGCCAAACAGAAAAAGCAGCCCCGCCCAAGGGCGGAAACGCCCAAGGGATTCCGCGACTATTTCGGCGCCGAGGTGACCGAGCGCGCCGAGATGCTGCGCAAGATTGCCGCCGTCTATCACCGCTATGGCTTCGACGCGCTGGAAAGCAGCGCGGTGGAGACGGTCGAGGCGCTGGGCAAGTTCCTGCCCGACGTCGACAGGCCCAATGACGGCGTCTTCGCGTGGCAGGAGACGGGCGAGGACGACAAGGGCGACTGGCTGGCGCTGCGTTACGACCTGACGGCGCCGCTGGCCCGCGTCTACGCACAGCACCGCAACGAGTTGCCCACCCCCTACAGGCGCTATGCCATGGGCCCCGTCTGGCGCAACGAGAAGCCGGGGCCGGGCCGCTACCGCCAGTTCTATCAATGCGACGCGGATACGGTGGGCAGCGCGTCGATGGCCGCCGACGCCGAGATCTGCGCGATGCTGGCCGACACGCTGGAAGAGGTCGGCATCCCGCGCGGCGATTACATCATCCGGGTGAACAACCGGAAGGTGCTGAACGGCGTGCTGGAGGCGATGGGGCTGTCCGACGACGAAGAGCGAAGCGCCGCCGTGATGCGCACCATCGACAAGTTCGACAAGGTCGGCGAGGAGGGTGTGCGCCAGCTGCTGACCACCGGGCGCAGGGACGTCTCCGGCGCGTTCATCGAGGGGGTGGGGCTGAGTGATGATCAGGCCGGTCCGGTTATCGCGTTTCTCACTTCCAAGGCGGAAGAGGCCGGCGACACCCTGACCAACCTGCGGGCCGCCGTGGGCGCATCGGTGTCCGGGCAAGAGGGGGTGGACGAGCTTGAACGGATTGCGACGCTTCTCGCCGCGCAAGGCTACGGCCCCGACCGTATCGTCATCGACCCGTCGGTCGTGCGCGGGCTGGGGTATTACACCGGCCCCGTCTACGAGGCAGAGCTGACCTTTGACATCCTCGACGACAAGGGCCGCAAGCGGCAGTTCGGCTCGGTCGCCGGCGGCGGGCGATACGATGACCTCGTCAAGCGTTTCACCGGGCAGGCCGTGCCGGCCACCGGCATCTCCATCGGCGTCGACCGGCTGCTGGCCGCGCTGCGCGAAAAGGGCCGGATCAGCGGCGCGGCGCAGGGGCCGGTCGTCGTCACCGTGATGGATCGCGACCGCATGGCCGACTACCAGGCGATGGTGGGAGAGCTGCGGCAGGCGGGCATCCGCGCCGAGGTCTATCTCGGCAATCCGAAGAATTTCGGCAACCAGATGAAATACGCCGACAAGCGTGGCGCGCCGCTGGCCGTGATCGAGGGCGCGGACGAGAAGGCGCGCGGCGTCGTCCAGATCAAGGACCTCGTCCTTGGCGCGCAGATTGCCGAGAGCGCCACGCTGGAGGAATGGAAGGAACGCCCCAGCCAGGTCGAGGTGCCGCGCGGGGAACTCGTGGCCCGGGTCCGGGACATGCTGGATGGGCAGGGCTGATGCCGGAGCGGGCGGCGATCCGGGCCGAGGCGATGCGCCTGCGCGCCCGTTTCGAACAGGCGGGCGCGACGCCGGTCGAAACGGCCATCCTGCAGCCGGCCGAGGTGCTGCTGGACCTTTACGGCGAGGATATCCGTGCGCGCGCCTATGTCACCTCGGACGCGCTGCGGGGCGAGCAGATGCTGCGCCCCGACTTTACCGTGCCGGTGGTGCAGATGCACATGGAACACGGGGCCGAGCCGGCGTGCTACACCTATGCCGGAGAGGTGTTCCGGCGCCAGGAGGACGACCCCGACCGCGCCAACGAGTACTACCAGTCCGGTTTCGAGGTGTTCGACCGCACCGACCCTGTGGCGGCGGATGCGCGCGTCTTCGCGCTGTTTCACGAGGTTCTGGCGCCGCTGGGCCTGCGCGCGGCAACCGGCGATATCGGCATCCTCATGGCCGCGGTCGACGGGTTGCGCACCACCGCGCGGCGCAAGGCGGCGCTGCGGCGGCACGTATGGCGGCCAAGACGCTTTCGCGCCCTGATCGACCGGTTCGCGGGCCGCGCGCCGGTGCCCGAAACCCGCGCGGCGCTGCTGGCCGCGGCAGACCCGATGGCCGGGGCGGGGCCCATGATCGGCCTGCGCAGCGAGAACGAGATCCGCGCCCGCATCGAGGTGCTGCGCGAGGATGCCGCCGCGCCCCCGATCGCGGCGCACGAGGTCGAGCTGCTGGAGGCCATCCTCAAGGTGCGCGAGACCTCGCGCAACGCGCTGGAGCATCTGCGCAACATCGCCGTGGACATGCCGGCGATATCCGCCGCCGTGGAGCGGCTGGAGCATCGGCTGGACGCGCTGGAGGCGCGGGGCATCGCCATCGACCAACTGGATTTCGAGGCCAGCTACGGGCGCACCCAGATGGAATATTACGACGGGTTCGTGTTCGGGTTCTACGCCGAACAGCGCCCGGACCTGCCGCCCGTCGCGACGGGCGGACGTTACGACGCGCTGACCCGGCAACTGGGGCGCGGCGCGGAAATCCCGGCCGTGGGCGGTGTGATCCGGCCCGGTCTGGTGCTGGGCCTGCGAGGTGAGCCATGAGCGTCAAGCTGGGCGTGCCGTCCAAGGGGCGGTTGATGGAAAAGACCTTCGAGTGGTTCGGCGCCCGCGGGATCGGGCTTGGCCGCGCCGGTTCCGAGAGAGAGTATGCCGGGTTCGTGGACGGGATCGACAATGTCGAGCTGGTGCTGCTGTCGGCAGGGGAAATCCCGCGCGAACTGGCTGCCGGGCGCATCCACCTGGGCGTGACGGGCACCGATCTCGTGCGCGAGAAGCTGGGGCAGTGGGAACAGCGGGTGGAGGAAATGGCCCGGCTGGGATTCGGCCACGCCGACCTCGTGCTCGCGGTGCCAACGGCATGGGTGGACGTCAACACCCTTGACGATCTCGACGCCGCGGCGGCCGCGTTTCGCGCCGCGCACGGGTTCCGCCTGCGCATTGCGACCAAGTATCACCGCCTCGTCCGCGATTTCCTGCGGGAAAACGGTGTTGCCGACTATCAACTCGTCGACAGTCAGGGTGCGACGGAAGGCACCGTCAAGAACGAGACGGCCGAGGCCATCGCCGATATCACGTCGACCGGCGACACGCTCAGGGCCAACCATCTCAAGACGCTGGCCGACGGCCTGATGCTGCGCAGCGAGGCCACGCTCTACCGCGCGCGCCGCGCCGACCTGGGCGATGCCGACCGCGCGACGCTGAAAACGCTGATCGCCCGGCTCGGGGCAGACTGATCGCCGGTGTCCCGCGGGGCGCCGCGGGACACCCGCCGGATCAGAAGCGGATCATGGTCCGGAACATGTAGCTCATGGCTTCGACATCGACCGGCGTGCCGTTGAAGTTGTCGAAGTCATGATACAGCACCTCGGCACCGAAGGAGAGGCGCCTGTTGATGCGCCAGTCATAGCCCGCGCCGATGAAATAACCGCTGTCGTCACCCAGTGTATCGGTCTCGGCATGCGCGTAGCCGCCCGTGGCGTAGACAAGGCTGTCGCTGCCCACCTCGACACCGCCGCGCATCTTGGCGCGGAAAACGTTCTCGACGGCAAGGCCCGGCGTGAGCTGTGCATCGGCCCAGTCGTAATCCAGTGCGCCGCCGACGACATACCGCCCGAGGTCATAGTCGTAGCCGGCGGTGAATCCGGCACCCACGGTCCGGTCATCGACGGTCGGCACGTTCGTGTCGATGTCCAGCGCGCCCACCTGCGAGCCGACATAGAAGCCGGTCCAGTCGGGCTCGGGGGCTGTCGGTGCCGGCTGCTGCGGGGTCGGCGGCGGATCGTAGCTTCCGGCAAGGGCGGGTCCGGTAATGCACAGGCATGCTGTGGCAAGCATGTGGATGGCGCGTTTCATTCATTCATCCTTTTGTACGTAGGGCGACAGGGCATTTACCGGCGCCCGGTCCATTCGCTCGATCTCACGATCTGCACCGTTTGTCTCTCGTGGCGCGGCATCGCTGCGCGGTGTCGTCTGGTCGCGTCGATCCGGGGAAAGGGATGCACGAACGATCCAGCCCCGCATCATCGGTGCACGAAACTAGCCCAGAATTCACGCGGTTGATACCCGTTCGGCGGTTAATTGCCCATAGGATGCCCGCCCTTTGTCTGCGGGGGAACAGGTGGGCCCGGGCGCACAAGGCGTCCGGGCCGGGTGACCGGGCGATCAGAAACGGAAGGTCGCCCTGACCTGCGCCGTCGTCGCGTCGACGTCGGCCGCGGTGCCGGCAAAGGAATCGACCTCGTGATAGAGCACCTCGCCGCCGACCGACACGCGGTCGGTGACCATGTGCTCGTACCCGGCCCCGATGAAATAGCCATCGTCGTCGCCAAGCGTGCTTGCGTCGATATTGGTGTAACCGCCCGTGGCGTAGGCCAGGCCGTTGCCGATCTTGTAGCCTCCCCGCAGCTTGGCGCGGAACACATTCTCGACATCCACCGCCGGGGCGATGTTCACGTCGGTCCAGTCGTAATCGAGCCCGGCGCCGACGACCCAGTTGCCAAGGTCATAGTCGTAGCCGAAAGTAAGGCCGCCGATGGCGCCGTCGCCGCTCACGCCGGGCAGGTTGCTGTCGACGTCGGCAAAGCCGAGCTGGCCACCGCCATATAGCCCGGTCCAGTCCGGACCGGTGGAAACCTGCTGCACCGGTTGCTCGACGACCGGTTGCTCGGCAGGGGCTTCCATGCTGCCAGCCAGCGCCGGGCCGGCCACCAGTGCCGGTGTGGCTGCAAGTAGGGTAAGCGTGCGTTTCATGATCATGTTTTCCTTTTCTGGCAAGCTCTGCCTTCGTTTTCCGTGTGTCGGCCACGTGCACGGCACATCCCGCGCCCACGCGGCCGCGTTTCTGGACGTGTTCATTCCCGCGTGACTGACAAGGGCGGGCGCCCCGGCCTCGACATATCGTGATCGGGGCCGGGGCACGGAACATGCTCAAACGGCGGAAAGCCGCTCTTCAGCGCTCAGAGCACGCCGATTTCCGCCAGCGCGGCGGACATCTCGGCCGGGAGCGCATCGTCGTCACGGCGCGAACGGGGCAAGTCCGCGGGCGCGTCCGCCGGATCGAGGTAGCGCCACCCCTGAAACGGTTTGCGCCGCGCGGCGGTCGTGCGCACGATCTCGGGGTCCAGCACGAAAGCGCACCGGCGCACGCCGTCCTGCCCCGTCACCTCGTCGAAGCGCAGGACGCGCTGGCGGCACTGGACGAAGCCCGAGACGACCCAGTAGATCGACCCCCCGTCGAGCACTTCGCCGGCGCGGCGCGGCCACATGCGGGTCACGTGCCGCGGCAGGCCGTCGGCCGACCGCGCGCGCTGTCCGTCCTGCCAGTCCACAAGACTTTCGACCGAGTCGGAGCCGACGCTGAGCTTTATGAGGTGCAGTTTTGCCAAATCGTGGAATCGCCCGCCTTCCAGCATATATCGTAGAGGGGTATGAACCCGGATCAAGAGGTGGTATCGTTATCTGCTCACCGCCTTGGCAAACGCAACAGTACCGGACCGCGCGCACATGACCCGTTTCGCCGCCCCCATCGCCGAGTCCATCTGGGACATGAAATACCGCTTCAAGGCGACGGACGGCACGCCTTTCGACCGCTCCGTCGAGGACAGCTGGCGGCGCGTGGCACGGTCGCTCTCGGCGCCGGAGGCCGAGCCGGAGGTGTGGGAGGACCGGTTCTACCATGCGCTCGAGGATTTCCGCTTCCTGCCCGCGGGCCGTATCCTCGCCGGGGCGGGCACGGCGCGGCAGGTGACGCTTTTCAACTGTTTCGTCATGGGAACGATCCCCGACAATCTGGACGGTATCTTCAACGCCCTGCGCGAGGCCGCGCTTACCATGCAGCAGGGCGGCGGGATCGGTTACGATTTCAGCACCCTGCGGCCCAAGGGGGCCGAGGTGAAAGGCGTGGGCGCCGATGCCAGCGGGCCGCTGAGCTTCATGGATGTATGGGATGCCATGTGCCGCACCATCATGTCGGCCGGCAGCCGCCGGGGCGCGATGATGGCGACCATGCGCTGCGACCATCCCGACATCGAGGACTTCGTCGCCGTAAAGGCCGATCCGTCCCGCCTGCGCATGTTCAACCTGTCGGTGCTGGTCACGGATGCGTTCATGGAGGCGGTCAAGACCGACGGCCCTTGGGAGCTCACCCATGCCGGCAAGGTCTACCACACGATCCGGGCGCGGGACCTGTGGAACCGGATCATGCAGGCGACCTATGATTTCGCCGAGCCGGGGGTGATCTTCATCGACCGTATCAATGCGATGAACAACCTCGCCTATTGCGAGACGATCTCGGCAACCAATCCCTGCGGCGAGCAGCCCTTGCCGCCCTACGGCGCGTGCTTGCTGGGCTCGGTCAACCTCGCGCGGCTGGTTCGCGCGCCGTTCGAGAACGACGCCCGCATGGACGAGGACGAGCTCGACACGCTGGTGGCCACCGCGGTGCGGATGATGGACAACGTGGTGGACGTGTCCAACTTTCCGCTGGAGGAACAGGCGCGCGAGGCACAGGCCAAGCGGCGGATCGGGCTGGGTGTGACCGGGCTGGCCGACACGCTGCTTATGATGGGGCTGCGCTACGGCTCGCGCGAGGCCGCGCAGCAGACCGAACGCTGGATGAAACGGATCGCGCGGGCTGCTTACCTGGCTTCGGTCGAACTGGCCCGGGAAAAGGGGCCTTTCCCGCTCTTCGACGCGGACGCCTTTCTCGCAAGCGGCACGATGCAGCTGATGGACGCGGATGTGCGGCAGGCCGTGGCCCGCCACGGTATCCGCAACGCGCTGCTGACCTCGATCGCGCCCACCGGCACGATCAGCCTCTATGCCGGCAACGTTTCGTCGGGGATAGAGCCGGTTTTTGCCTATTCCTACAACCGCAAGGTGCTGCAGCGGGACGGCTCGCGCACCGAGGAAGAAGTCGTCGATTATGCCGTGAGCGTCTGGCGCGAGAAGTTCGGCGATGCCGAGCTGCCCGACCATTTCGTCAACGCCCAGACGCTTTCGCCGGAGGATCACGTGGCGATGCAGGCGGCGGCGCAGAAATGGGTGGATTCCAGCATCTCCAAGACGATCAACGTGCCCGAGGATATCTCCTTCGAGGCGTTCAAGGACGTCTACATGCAGGCCTTTGAGTCCGGCTGCAAGGGTTGCACGACGTACCGCCCGAACGATGTGACGGGCAGCGTGCTGAGTGTGAGCGATGCCGACGACAAGGTGCCGGGCGAAAGCCCGGCAGAGGATGGCGGCCTGCCGCGTGACGGTGGCGACGTTGTCTACATGTCCGAACCGCTCGACCGCCCGGCGGAGCTGGAGGGCGCGACCTACAAGCTCAAATGGCCCGACAGCAACCACGCCATCTACGTCACCGTGAACGACATCGTCCTGAATGGCCGCCGCCGCCCCTTCGAAGTGTTCATCAACTCCAAGAACATGGAGCATTTCGCCTGGACCGTCGCGCTCACGCGGATGATCTCGGCCGTGTTCCGGCGGGGGGGCGATGTCTCTTTCGTGGTGGAAGAGCTGAAGGCGGTGTTCGACCCGCGCGGCGGGGCGTGGATGAACGGCAAGTACGTCCCCTCCATCCTCGCGGCCATCGGCGGTGTGCTGGAACGGCACATGATCGCGATCGGGTTCCTCGAGGGCGAGGGGCTGGGCCTAAAGGGCGATCCCACCGCGCAGGTCGTCAACCTGGAAGCGCCCCGGGGGCCCGCATGCCCCGCCTGCGGACAGTACGACATGCGCATGATCGAAGGCTGCATGACCTGCGCCAGCTGCGGTCATTCCAAGTGCGGTTGACAGCCGCGCCCTGAAAATTCTCGCGTGATCGGTGGGGCGGCGGCGCCGTAGGGTGGAGAAATCTACACAAGACTCGACATAACTAGAATAATGGGTATGATTGCACCATGAGCCTTTCCAGCCCTCACGCACGCGCGCTGGCCGCGCTAGGCCACGATGCCCGCCTGTCCATCTTTCGCCTGCTGGTGAAGGCGGGGGCGGAGGGGCTGCGCGTGGGCGACATCGGCGCGCATCTCGGGATGCCCGCGTCGACACTGGCGCATCACTTGTCCGCCCTCGTCGAGGCCGGGCTCGTGGTGCAGGAAAAGCGGGGGCGCGAGGTATTCAACAGGGTCGATTACGCGGCGATGCATCGGGTGCTTTCTTTTCTGACATCCGAATGCTGTGCCGGCGTCAGCCTCGTGAGCGCGGAAACAGCCGGGTGACACGCCGGCCTTCACCGGCCGGAATCACGGCAAAAGGAACCAAAATACCGGGAGTTTGGACATGACGGAGACCAACCTTGCCCCGACCGGCCCCGCGGCGCTGGCCCGGACGCTTTGGCGCGACCATCGTGTCTGGCTGGCCTCGGCATTCTTGGTGGCGGCGGTGGCGGGCCTCGACGCGGGCCAGGCACGCGCCTCGGTTTCGTTCACGGTCACGTCGCTGCTCCAGACGGCGCCCTACCTGGTGCTGTCGATCCTCGTGGCGGCCTGGGCCATGGCAACGGGCGCCGACAACCTGATCGCGCGCGCGTTCACCGGCGCACCCGCCGTGATGATCGGGCTTGCCGCGCTCGCGGGGGGCGTGTCGCCCTTCTGTTCCTGTGGTGTGATCCCGCTCATCGCCGCGTTGCTGGCGATGGGCGTGCCGCTGTCGGCAGTGATGGCGTTCTGGCTGGCTTCGCCGGTCATGGACCCGTCGATGTTCGTGCTGACCACCGGTGTACTGGGACTGGAATTCGCCGTGGCCAAGACGCTGGCCGCGGTGGGTCTGGGCGTGTTCGGCGGATGGGCCGTGCATCTGGTGGGCCGCGCGGGCGGGCTGGCCGACCCGTTGCGTCCGGGGATTGGCAACGGGGGCTGCGGCGGCGGCAAGGTCCGTGACCCCAAGCCGGTGGCCTGGCGGTTCTGGCGGGATCCCGAGCGGCGCGCGAAGTTCGGCCGCGAGGCGCTGAGCGTGACGCTCTTCCTGCTCAAGTGGCTGACGCTGGCCTTCCTGCTGGAGAGCCTGATGCTGGCCTTTGTCCCGGCCGAGAGCGTGACATCGCTGCTGGGGGGCGGGGGGCTGGCCCCGATCGCGCTGGGCACGCTCGTCGGCGTGCCGGCCTATCTCAACGGTTATGCCGCCCTGCCGCTGGTGGGCGGGCTGGTCGGGCAGGGCATGGCGCCCGGGGCGGGGCTGGCCTTTCTCGTGGCCGGTGGCGTGACCTCGCTGCCCGCGGCCATTGCCGTCTGGGCGCTGGTCAGGCCGCGGGTGTTCCTGCTTTACCTCGCGCTGTCGTTGTCGGGCGCTTTCTCTGCCGGGCTGCTGTTCCAGTTGTGGGGGCTGCTATAGCCCCAAGGCGACGGCAGGGATGCCTGCCGCGCGGGCATGCGGTGTTCCCGACCGGGCCGACAGCGGGGGGCTTGGTGAAAACCTCGTTCCGACCGCTTTCCAAGCGCCCGGATAGCGGTCTATCCTGCGCAGGGCCGGGGCCCGGCACGGACCCGGCCGCCCTCCCGTCAGCGACCGCAAAGGATGACAGCCCGTGTTCGAAGTGATCACCATCAGCTTCGCCTTCTTCTTCGGCCTTGCCGTGCGGCAGGTCGGCCTGCCGCCGCTGGTCGGCTTCCTCGCGGCGGGATTTGCCATCAATCTTACCGGTCCGGCGCTGGGGCTGCCCGAATACAGCGGCAAAACGCTGGAACACGTGGCGCATCTGGGTGTGCTGATGCTGCTCTTTACCGTCGGACTCAAGCTCAAGCTCAACCAGATCGCGCAACCGCAGGTCGTGGGCGGCGCGCTGCTGCACTTCGCGTTGTCGGTGGCGCTGTTCCTGCCGGGGTTGAAATACCTGCTGGGGCTGGACTGGAACACCGCGCTGCTGCTGGCGATCGCCCTGTCCTTCTCTTCCACCGTTCTCGCGGCCAAGCTGCTGGAGACCAAGCGCGAACTTGGCGCGTTTCACGGGCGCACCACCATCGGCATCCTGATCGTGCAGGATATCATCGCATTGGTGGTTCTGGCGGTGTGGTCCGGCCAGACGCCCACCATCTGGGCGCTGCTCGTGCTGGGGCTGCCGTTGTTGCGGCCCGTGCTCTACTGGCTGCTCGATTTTGCCGGGCACGACGAGCTGCTGGTGTTGATCGGCATGCTGCTGTCGCTCGTTATCGGCGGCATGGGGTTCCAGGCGGTCGGCCTGTCATCCGAGATCGGCGCGCTGGCGATCGGGGTGCTTCTGTCCAACCATCCCCGCGCGAAGGAGCTGAGCCGCTCGCTCTGGTCACTCAAGGAGGTCTTTCTTGTCGGTTTCTTCCTCCAGATCGGGCTGACCGGTCTGCCGGATTTCGGCGATCTGGCCTTTGCCGCGTCTGTCGCCCTGGTGCTGGTGCTCAAGGGGGGGCTGTTCTTCGCCTTGCTGATCGCGTTCAAGCTGCGGGCGCGCAGCGCCTCGCTCAGCGCGCTGAGCCTGACCGCCTATTCCGAGTTCGGGTTGATCGTCGCAGCCGGGGTGTTGCCGGAATTCCTCGTGCCGCTGGCGCTGGCGGTGGCTCTCTCCTTTGTCATCTCGGCGCCGCTGAACCGGTACGCGCATCCGCTCTACGAGCGGTTCGCGCCATGGCTGCGCCGGTTCGAGCGTGACACCCTGCATCCCGACGAGCAGCCAAAGGACATGGGCGACGCGGACGTGCTCGTTCTCGGCATGGGCCGCACGGGCAGCGCCGCCTATGCCCAACTGGAGGCGCAGGGGCTCAAGCCGCTGGGGCTGGACGCCGACCCCTACAAGGCCGAGGCCCACCGGCAAGCGGGCCGCAACGTCGTGTTTGCCGATGCCGAGGACAGCAATTTCTGGAACAATTGCCGGCTGGGCCGCGTCAGGGCGGCGGTGCTGGCGATGGACGACCTCGAGGCCAAGCTGACCGCGGCGCGCGCGCTCCGTCGACTGGGCTTCGAGGGGCCGATCGTGGCGCATGCGCTGCACGAGTCGCACAAGGAATGGATTGCCGAGGCGGGCGCGGACCATACCCACCTGACCATGACGCAGGCCGGCGTGAGCCTGGCCGACCAGACCACAAAGGTAATGCAGGCCGGCTGAGCCGGCCGGTTTGAAGTCGCGCCCGCGTCATGTTCCGGGTCCCGCCGAGGGGCAGGCCGAACACATCGTACGGGATAACGATTGACGCGCGGCCGATTTGGCGTGCGCGACGCCGGTTGCCGGGTCTGTTGCCGGCATCCGGAAACGTGGTGCAGATCGAGGGCCCGCGCGGGTACTCTGTTAACCTGGGTCACTCGTCTTGGCCGTCTCGGACATTGTCACCCGGCAGAAGCGAAAATAAGGCGGCATGCAGGCGATTAGGTGCAGGCCCGCATAATTTTCACGCGACAGGCAGGCGCGGTCGGCAGCCAGACAGGCAAACGGGGCGCCACGCATGGCGCCCCGTGACCCGTCAGGCGGAGTGTCCGCTCATTCCTTGATGAGTTCGGGGTTCTCCGCCAGGACCTTGGCCTCGCGCACTTTCAGCGTCGGGCGCACCGGTTCGGAATAGGCGTTGACGTTTTCCCGCAGCGCCGGGAACAGGTGCAGGATTTCCTCGCGGGTGTCCCGGGCGAAGCTGCCCAGCCCGATATGGCCCGGGTGGAAGCTCTCGGAGGGGATGCCCTCGGAATACACCAGCTCGTGCTGGTCGAACATGATGTGGAAATACTCCACGCTGCCGCCTTCGAGCTGGAACACCGTCTCGTCGTTGATCAGCGCCTTGGCCGGCACCAGTGCCTCCTGCTTGCCGAACATCAGCTCGACATGCCAGCCCCGGACCAGCATCCGGTGCTGTGGCGACACGCGCAGGTCGCGCTCGTTGCCCATGGCGCCGCGGCGGAACACGACCGGCGCGACCTTGCCTTCGGCCTTCACGGTGGTCGAGCCGATCCAGCGCACCTGCTGGAAGCCGTGATCCATGGTGATGACCTCGTCCCCCACCGCGAGTTCCTCGACCGGGATCGCTCCGCGCCGCGTGGCGATCAGGGTGCCGCGCACGAAGCAGGGAACATTGGTGTTGTCCGTGGTCAGGTTCTCGCCGGTAACGGCGTTGCCGTCGCCATCCTCGAGCGTGAGGTCGACATCGCCGATCTCGTCGGAGTAGTCGTTGCCGTCGATCACGCCGTCGATCCGGCCATCGGCAGCGTCGGCGCGCAGCATTTCGAGGGCGGAGTCGTATTCGCCGCCGGCCGAGTTCACCGCGTCCAGCGTGGAGGCGTTGTAGAACTGGCTGAGATCGACGAAGTCGTTGTTGCTCTGGTCGCCGTCATTGATCGAGCCGCTATTGCCGACGTTGAAGTCGGTGATGGTGTCGGCGCCGTCGCCGCCCGCCTCCTCGAAGATGTCGTCGCCGTCGCCGCCCGACATCTCGTCGTCGCCATGGCCGCCGATGATGTCGTCATTGCCAGCCCCGCCCTCGATGGTGTCCTGGTCGATACCGCCGTCGAGCGTGTCGTCGCCGGTCCCGCCGCGGATCAGGTCGGAATCGTCCTCGCCGTAGATCACGTCGTTGCCGGCGCCGCCGTCGAGGGTGTCGTCGCCATTGTCGGGCTCCGGGTCGGGGCCGTAGGCGGCGCCGTCGCCATCGTCGGTGATGTTGAGCTGGTCCGGAACACCCGGCCCAAGCCCCCCGTAGATGGTGTCGTTCCCGTCGCCGCCATGGACGAGGTCGCTGCCTTCGCCCGTGGTGATCAGGTCGTCGCCTGCCCCGCCGTCAACGATGTCGTCATCGACGCCGGAGTCGATCGTGTCGTCCCCCGCGCCCGAATGGATCGTGTCGGCATCGTCGCCCGTGGTGATGTCGTCGTTGCCGTCGCCGGTGGTGACGCTGTCGCGGTCGTCATCGGGGTCGGGGTCGGCGGGCACCTCGGGGAACGGGCCGTAGGCGGGAAAGCCGCGGTCGGGCAGGGAAGGCCCATCGGACGAGGTGTCGATGACATTGTTGCCTTCCATGTCGGTGACTTCGTCGCTGCCGTCGCCGCCATGGATGGTGTCGTCGCCCCCGGCGCCGTCGATCGTGTCGTCGCCGCCATTGCCCTCGATCACGTCGGCGTCGTTGGTGATGCGGTCGCCGCCGCCGTCCGTCGGCGCGTTGGAATCGTCATAGCCCAGCTCCATGAGCTCGCCGGACTCCTCGCCATCCACCACGCCGTCGGGCTGTCGTCCGCCCTCTTGTCCTTCCTCGTAGATGGCCACGTAGTCCATCTTGCCGTTGAAGTAGCCGTCGTACTTGCCGTCGTCGTATTCACGGGCGCCGAAGGTGAAGTTCTCGTCGTCGTTGTCGCCGATATCCATCGTCAGCCCGGTCGTGTCGTCGGAAAGCGTTTCGGTCTCGCCGGTGGTATGGTTGGTCACTTCCAGCTGCACGCCGTTCTCGGCGTCCCAGCTGTACTTCACCGTCACGTCGTCGCCCTCGTTGACGAAATCGTCGGATGTCTTGACGGTCGCCTCGTTGCCGTCGGCGTTGTGCAGGACCTCGATGGCCCCCTCGTCGGTGACCGAGATCCTCAGATGGCCCTCTTCGTCCTTGTCGGCTGCCTCGCCGCGGTTGACGAGCGTCTGGCCGGGGTTGCCGGGGGGCGGGCCGCTGTTGAGCGATGACAGGTCCGAGCCGCTGTCCCCGCCCATGGTAAAGCGCAGCTCGATCGTCCCCTTGTCGAGATCGAACGGGTCATCCTGCCCGGCGACTTCGAAATAGTCGCCGTTGCCGTCGAAGACGGCGCTGTCGTTGGAGGCAAAGGAATCGCCCTCGAACCTGCCATCCTGCGCGACGCCGTCGTCGAGCCCGGTGTCCTTGTTGGTCTGGCCCTCAGAGAAGTCCCACAGGCCCACGAGGCCATTGACGGGGGTTGGATCGAAAGTCGACATGACATGTTCCTCGTTCGTTGCACGCGACGCGGCCGATGGCCCGTGTCGGTCGGATTGCGATGGCAAAATCGATAGCCCAGGGATCGCGTGCTGGCAAACGCGCTATTCCGTATGTTGAAACGATACGTCAGTTATGCCGGTTTCTGGAAACATTCCCGGCGCGATGTCGGAAATTGCCTCCACAGTTTCGACACAATCGCGCTGCCGGAGCCGGGCGCCCCCCCGCGTGAACAGGCGCAGGGCGACCGCGTGCTCCGAATCGCTGCGAAGCCGGATGCAGAATGTCCCGAGCTCCGCGTTCCAGAGGAACCCCTGGTACTGGGCGAGCCGGTAACGGTCGAGGAACTCGGGCTCCACCCGCGGGCCCGCGCCGCGTTCGCGCAGGACGCGCGCGGTGATCCGCGTCACGTCAACCGGATCGAAATGCGACAGCAGGACCGAGACGAGATCGCTCTCGAAATAGTCCGGCTCCGTCTCCGGCCCCGGGGCGGTGGTCTCCACGATGCGCACATCGCCCGTCATCGGCAGCACGGCGATATCGCATTGCAGCCTGCGGTGCTTCAGCGCCGCGTCCACCGCCCGCGAAATCTCGTCGATTCCCGGCGGGCTGAAGAACGCTCCCTCGAACCGGTCGCGAAGTCCGGCGGTGACGATGACATGCATCTTGCCCAGCTGATAGCGGATGAAGCCCTGCGCGATCAGCGCATGGATGGCCCGGTGCACGGCGGTGCGGCTCAGCCCGCTCAGCTCGGTCAGCCGCGCGGGGGAAACGGGGCCGTGGTCGAGCACCAGCCCAAGCACCAGCAGCGCCCGCGCGGCCGCGCCGGAGGCGGGGCCATTCCCGGCTGGCCCGCTCATGACCGCCCCCGCCTCATGGCTGCGTGGCCGCGGCAGGCGCCAGCCCCGCCGCCCGCACGTCGCCATAGGTTCGCTCGGCAAAGGGGCGCGCCGCGATCTGGGACTTGAGCGCGGCGAGAAACCGGCTCTCGGCGCGTGTCAGCCTGCTGGTGGGATTCGTCACCACGAAGATGTCGATCGCCGGCGGATCGTCGTAGGGCGGCAGGCGCCAGAGCGTGCCCTGCTCGATATCCTGGCGCATGACATGGATCGGCAGCGGCCCGATGCCCAGCCCACAGGCGATCAGCCGGCGCACCTCCTCGAGGTGGGTGGACCGGCCGACGATGTTGTGGTCGAGTCCGTGGTCGCGCCGGAATACCGCCACCGGGCGCAGCGCGTCGTCCACGCTGTCGGTCTCGAAGGACACGCCCGCGCAGCCGCGCAGATCGCTGATGTCGAGATCCCCCCGCCCGTAGAGCGGGTGCGACGGGCCGCAGAAGAACCCGAAATATTCCCGGTATATCATCTCGTAATCCAGCCGCGCGATCCGCCGGCTGACCAGGCAGATGCCAAGCGGCGCGGATTTTTCAAGCACGCGCTGCTGAACGGCCCGGCTGGTGTCCACCGTGATTTCAAAGGTGACCTCGGGGTAGGTGCGGTGGAACTCGGCAAGCGTCTGGTCGAGGATGGGGGTGACGACATGGCTCGCCACCGGCAACTCGACATGGCCCGTCAGCTCCTTGGTGGCGTCCTGCGCCAGGTCCCCCAGCCGCGACACCGCGCCGTAGATCTCGCTGCACTCGCGATAGAGCGCGCGGCCCGCGGCGGTCAGGCGAAATGCGCCGCCTCCCCGCTCGATCAGGCGGCTGCCGATCTGCGCCTCCAGCCGCCCGAGCGCGGCCGACACCGTGGGCTGGCGCCGCAGCAGCCGCGTGGCGGCGGCGGTGATCCCGCCTTCCTCGACGATCACCACGAAGGTGCGCAGCAGGTTCCAGTCGAGGTTGGTGACGAACTTGTCCGAGGCGCCCAAGTTACCCCCATTGATAAGGTCTATGAACAGAATAGGCATTATCAATTTGAGGGATTTCCTCGCGCGCTGCAATAGTCGCGCACGGGCCGCGGCCGGATACCGGCGGCAAATCCTTGGTGCGTCGCGCCGGGCACGCCGGGACAGCGGGAGGACGTTATGGACGGACAGGACAAGAGCCACCTTTTCTACCAGTCCCGCCAGCGGCGGCCGCGACTCAAGCGCGCCGAGGGGGTGTATATTTGGGATGTCGAGGGCAAGCGCTACCTCGACGGCTCGTCCGGCGCGATGGTGTGCAATATCGGCCACTCCAACCCGCGCGTGCTCGACGCGATGCGCAGGCAGATGGACATTGCCACCTTCGGCTACCGGCTCCATTTCGAGACCGAACCGGGCGAGGCGCTGGCCGCAAGGGTTGCGGCGCTCGCCCCGGAAGGGCTGGAGCGGGTGTTTTTCGTCTCCGGCGGATCCGAGGCGGTGGAGAGCGGGGTCAAGCTGGCCCGCCAGTACAAGGTCGCCGCCGGCGAGGGGCAGCGCTACAAGGTGATCTCGCGCTATCCCTCCTATCACGGCTGCACGCTGGGCGCGCTGGCGCTCACCGGCTACGCGCCGATGACCGAGGCCTTCGACCCCATGATGCAGCGCATGCCCAAGATCCCCGCGCCGCGCGCCTATCTCGACGGGCTGGACCCCGACGACCCTGCGACGGGGCGCCACTACGCCGACATGCTGGAGGAACGGATCCTGCAGGAAGGGCCCGACACGGTGCTGGCCTTCATCGTCGAGCCGGTGGGCGGCGCCTCAACCGGGGCGCTGATGCCGCCCGCGGGCTACATGACCCGCATCCGCGAGATCTGCGATACCCACGGCATCCTGCTCATCCATGACGAGGTGATCTCGGGCGGCGGGCGCACGGGCACGTTCTTTGCCGCCGACAATTGGGGCGTCGTCCCGGATATCGCGGTGCTGTCCAAGGGGTTCGGCGCGGGCTACATGCCGCTCGGCGCCGTGGTCGCGCATGAGCGGGTGGTCGAGGCCGTCCTCGCCGCCGGCGGGTTTCCCCATGGATTCACCTACGCCGGCAACCCGCTTGCCTGCGCCGCCGGTCTCGCCGTTCTCGACGAGATCGAGCGCCAGGGCATGATGGACAACGCCGTCACGGTGGGCACGCGTCTTGGCGCCCGGCTGCGCGCGCTCATGAACCGCTACCCCTTCATCGGGGATGTGCGCGGAACCGGCATGCTGCAGGCCTTCGAGCTGGTCTCCGACCGGGCCACCATGGCGCCGCTGCCGAGCGAGATGAACGCCCACGAATCGCTGGTGGAGGCGGCATATGACGAGGGGCTCATCATCTATTCCCGCCGGACGCGGGGGGGCTATTCGGGCGACCATTTCCTCGTCGCACCGCCGATGATCACCACCGACGCGCAGGTGGACGAGATCATCGAGAAACTCACCCGCGCCCTCGACCGGTTCGCGCAAGATACGGGGCTCTAGAATGGGCGCCCGGTCCCTGTCCCTGCAGTCCCGCGCGTCTTCTTCTTCTTGGCCGAAATACCCCGGGGGAGTCGCCGCTTGCGGCGACGGGGGCAGCGCCCCCGCTTCGCGGAGGATTTGACCAGCCATGTCGCCGATCATCATCACCTGCGCCGTTACCGGCTCCATCCATACCCCGAGCCTGTCGCCACACCTGCCCTTTGCCCCGCGCGATATCGAGGACCAGGCGGTCGCGGCGGCGCAGGCCGGTGCGGCGATCCTGCATCTTCACGCCCGCGACCCCCGCACCGGCCGTCCCTCCGCGCGGGCGGAGGACTACATGGCCTTCCTGCCCGGTATCGGCGCGCGCAGCGACGCGGTGGTCAACATCACCACCGGCGGCAGCGCGGTCATGTCGCTCGAGGAACGCCTTCAGGGTGCGATGCGCGCCTGTCCCGAGATGTGTTCGCTCAACATGGGCAGCATGAACTTCGCGCTCTACCCGCTCGCCGCGCGCGAGCGCGCGTGGCGCTTCGAGTGGGAAAAGCCGTTTCTTGAATCCACCGACGACCTCGTTTTCAAGAATACCCCGCGCGACATTGCCCACATCCTGCACGCGATGGGGCGCGAGCGCGGCGCGCGGTTCGAGTTCGAGTGTTACGACATGGGCCACCTCGCGATGTTGCGCCATTTCGTCGAACGGGGGCTGGTCGAGACACCGATCTTCATCCAGTTCGTTTTCGGCGTTCTGGGCGGGATGGCGGCCGAACCGGAGAACCTGCACCACATGAAGCGCCTCGCCGACAGCTATTTCGGTGACGACTACATGTTCTCGGCGCTGGCGGCGGGCCGGGCGCAGATGCCCATGGCCGCGCTCGCGGCGGAACTGGGCGGGCATGTCCGGGTGGGGCTGGAGGACAACCTCTATATCGACAAGGGGGTGCTGGCCCCCTCGAACGCCGCGCAGGTCGAGAAGGTGCGCGCGCTCGTGGAGGCGCGGGGCCGCACGGTGGCCGCTCCCGACGAGGCGCGCGCCATGCTGGGGCTCAAGGGGGCGGCGCATGTCGCGTTCTGAGGTGGTGATCCGGGCGGCCGGGCCCGGGGACATGGGCCGGCTGGCGGACGCGCTGCACGCCTTGTCGCGGGACATCGGCGACACCCATAGTGCGACCGGCGACGCGCTTGCCGCCGCCTGCACGGGCGCGGTTCCGGCGTGTCACGGCCTGCTGGCCGAAGGGGAGGGCGGGCTGGCCGGGGCGGCGCTGGTCTCGCCGGTGTTCTCGACCACGCAGGGCGCGGCGGGCGCCTACGTGTCGGACCTGTGGGTGGCGGCGCCGTGGCGCGGTACCGGGCTGGGCCGGCGGATCCTGGGCGCGGCGGCGGATCTCGGGCGCGAGCGCTGGCAGGCGCGGTTTCTCAAGCTCACGGTCTATGCCGATAACGCGGCGGCCCGGGCCTTCTACGATCGCTTGGGCTTCGCGGTTGCAGAGCGCGACCGGTCGTGTCTTCTGTCCCCCGCCGGGTTCGACCGGCTTCTGGAGGAGGTGGCATGAAAGCATTTCTCGACGACCGCCAGCGGGCGCATGATCCAAGGCATTTCATGGCCAATGGCGCGCAGCTGCCGAACCCCGAGGTGCCGCGCCGCGTGGACATCCTCAAGGCCGGGGCCGAGGCGGCCGGCTGCAGCTTCGAAGCGCCGCGGGATGCCGGCACGGGGCCGATCGCCGCCGTCCATACGGCCGAGTACGTGACCTTCCTGCGGACCATACACACCCGCTGGCGCCGGATCGAGGGCGCCTCCGACGAGGTGATCCCCAACATTCACCCCGCCAACCGCACCGACGGCTATCCGAAATCCGCCGTGGGGCAGGCGGGCTATCATCAGGCCGATACCGCCTGCCCGATCTCGGCCGAGACGTGGGATGCCGCCTACTGGTCGGCCCAGACCGCCGTCAGCGGCGCCGATTGCGTGGCGACTGGCACACGCGCGGCCTACGCGCTCTGCCGACCGCCGGGGCATCACGCCTTCGCCGATCTCGCGGGGGGATTCTGCTTTCTCAACAATGCCGGCATCGCGGCGCAGCGGCTGCTGGCCCACGGGCTGCGGCCGGCCATCCTCGATATCGACGTGCATCACGGCAACGGCACGCAGGGCATGTTCTATGCCCGCGGCGACGTTCTGACCGTGTCGATCCATGCCGACCCGGCGCGCTTCTATCCCTTTTTCTGGGGCCACGCGCAGGAGCGCGGATCAGGTCCGGGGCTTGGCGCCAACCTCAACCTGCCGCTGGCGCGCGGCACGGGAGACGCGGATTACCTGGCCACGCTCGACCGGGCGCTGGCGCGTATCGCCGATTTCGGGGCGGACGTGATCGTGGTGGCGCTGGGGCTGGATGCGCATGTCGATGACCCGTTCCAGGGCCTTGCGGTGACGACCGGGGGATTCACGCGCATCGGGCAGGCCATCGCCGCCAGCGGGCTGCCCTGCCTGTGCGTGCAGGAGGGGGGCTATGTCTCCGACGCGCTCGGCGGCAATCTGACGGCGTTCCTCGACGGCGTGCAGGGGGGCTGAGATGGCACGGGTCGCGTTCAGGAGGCTCTACCTCAAGAAGCGTTTCCCGCTGGCGATCAGCCGCGGGGTGATCGAGGGGGCGGAAAACCTCTTTGTCAGCGTCACCGCGGGCGGGCTGACAGGCTGGGGCGAGGTGGCCCCTGGCCCGAGCGAGGGGGCCGCCAGCCCGGCCGAGGCCGAGGCGATGCTGCGCGATTTCTGCGCGGGCGGGATCGAGGCCGATGCGATCCATGACGCGTGGGGCCGTGCCCGCGCCGCGGGGGTCGCACCCTGCGCGCTGGCCGGTCTCGACATGGCGCTGTGGGATCTCAAGGCCAAGCAGGCAGGCATGCCGCTGCACCGCCTGCTTGGGCTGGCGCGGCGGGGCGTGCCCACCTCGCTTACGGTTGGCATCAATCCCCCCGAGGTGGTGCGCGAGCGCGTCCCGCTGCTGCTGGCGCAAGGGGCGCGGGCGCTCAAGATCAAGCTGGGCAGCCCCGGGGGCATCGAGGCCGACAAGGCGATGTATGCCGCCGTTCTGGAGGCGACGGGCGAGGCCGACGTCGTGCTGCGCGTCGACGCCAACGGGGGTTGGTCGCTTGACGATGCCCGGCACATGATGCGCTGGCTGGCCGACCGGCGGGCGGAGTATGTCGAGCAGCCGCTGGTGGAGGGCGCCGAGGACCAGTTGCCGCACCTGTTCCGGGACAGGCCCCTGCCGATCTTCGTCGACGAGAGCTGCCGGCTGTCGGGCGACATTCCGGGTTTCGCAGACCGGGTGGACGGCGTGAACCTCAAGCTTATGAAATGTGGCGGCATAACCGAGGCGCTGCGCATCGTGGCCACCGCCCGGGCCCACGGGCTGGGCACGATGATCGGATGCATGGGCGAAAGCGCCGTCTCGATCGCCGCGGGCGCCTCCATCGGGGCGTTGTTCGACTACATCGACCTTGATTCCCATCTCAACCTGGACCCGGACCCGGCCGATGGCGCGCCGCTGGTGGCGGGCGTCACCCTGCCGGAGAACCGGCCCGGACACGGAGGGCAGCTGCGCGATGCTTGAACCAACACAGAAGATCGCGATCTACGCCGAGGCGACGATGGGCCTCATCAACGCCAAGATGGCCGAGGGGATCATCCGCTACGGCGAGAATCCGGTCGTGGCGGTCATCGACAGCCACGCCGCCGGCCGGCGCGTGGGCGAGTTGTGCCGCATGGACAGCGACGTGCCGATCGTGGCCACGCTGGACGAGGCCATCGCCAAGGGCGCAGAGGTGCTGGTGCTGGGAACGGCGCCGTCGGGCGGGCGTGTGCCGCCGGAATGGATGTCGGTGCTGTGGCACGCGGTGGGCGAGGGCTTGTCCATCGTCAACGGCCTGCACGACCCGCTCGACGAGATCCTCGGCGGTGACCTGAAGCCGGGGCAGTGGATATGGGACATCCGCACGCCGGTTGGCGATCCGCCCCCTATTGCCACCGCGCGCGCAGCGTCGCTGGACAACACACGCGTGCTGATGGTGGGCACCGACATGGCGGTGGGCAAGATGACCGCCGGGCTGGAGCTGTGGCGCGCGCTGCGGGGGCAGGGCGCCGACGCGGCCTTTCTGGCCACGGGCCAGATCGGGATTTCCATCACCGGCGGGGGCATTCCGCTGGATGCCTTCCGCGTGGACCACGCCAGCGGCGCGGTGGAGCGGATGGTGATGGAGGCCGGTCACCACGACGTGCTGATCGTCGAGGGGCAGGGCTCGCTTTTGCATCCGGGCAGCACCGCGACCCTGCCGCTCATGCGCGGCAGCTGTGCAAACGCCATGATCCTTTGCCACCGCGCGCGGATGGAGAAGCTGGACACCGACGGCGACATCCCGGTGCCCCCGCTGCGGGACGTGATCGCGCTCAACGAGGCCGTGGCCGGCGCCGCCGGTGCGCTGACCCCGGCGCGGGTGGTGGGCATCGCGCTCAACACCCGCGATCTCGACGCGGCGGAAGCGCGGGACGAGGTGGCGCGGACGGCCGAGGAGACCGGGCTGCCGGTGGCCGACATGGTACGCTTCGGCGCCGCGCCGCTGGCCGAGGCGGTGCTGGCGGCGCGCGCCTGAGCCACGGGGGCGCCCATCAGCTCTCGCGGGCTTCTTCGCGTTGCGTGTCCGGGCGGGCAAGGCGCATCTGGTCAAGTCCCGCCGCGCCTTGCTAAGACAATGGCATGACACGCTTGCTTCGCACCCGCTGGCTCGTTGTCGCGCTGTTCCTGGTCGGGGTGGCCGCGTGCGCCGCGGGTATCTGGCGGTACGGCTACGTCCAGGCGCTGGCGCAGCTGGACAAACAGGGCCGGGCCGACCTCGCGCTTGCGGCCGACCGTTTCACCGGCGAGCTGCGGCGCTTCCGTGAACTGGCCGTGTTCATGGCCGATCACCCCGCCTTCGATGCACTTGAAACCGATGCGCAGGTCGCCCGCGCTCACCGCGTCCTGCAGGAGGCGGCCGACAAGAGCGGCGCGCTGTCGCTTCTGTACGTCGATGCCGGAGGAGAGGTTCGCGCGCGCGTGGGCGCGGTGTCGCTGGAGCCTCGGGGCAGCCGGTATTTCCGCCGCGCGATGCAGGGGGCGCTTGGCACGTTCTTCGGCCGTCTGGGGCCGGGCGGCCGCCGCGTCTATGCCTTTGCCGCCCCGGCCTTCGCGCAGGATGGGGACGTCCGTGGCAGCGTCGTCGCCCTTGTGGATGTCGCCGAGCTCGAATGGGACTGGATCGGTGGCCAGCCCCCCGTTTTCTTCACCGACCGGGAGGGGCGTATCTTTCTGTCGAACCGCGCCGAGTTGCTGGGCTGGGTCCAGCGCGAGCCGGGCGCGGCGCTGGCCCCGCGGGATGGCCCGGCCCCCGAATTCCGGTCGCTGCAGCGTGGCGGGCACGAGATCTGGGCGATGGACTGGGGGGATTATCTGCCGCGCACGGCGCTGCACCTCGCCCGGCCCGAGCCCGTGATCGGCATGACCGGCCACGCGCTGATGGACACATGGCCGGCGCGGCGCATCGCCTGGCTGCAAACGCTGGTGTTCACCGTGATCTGTCTGGCCTTCGGCGTCGTCCTGCTGCAACTGGCCGAGCGGCGGCGCACGCTTGCCCGCGCGAACGCCCAGCTGGAAACGCGGGTCGCCGCACGCACCGCGGAGCTTTCGGCGGCCAACACTGCCCTGCGCCGCGAGGTGGCCGAACGGCAGGAGGCCGAGGCGGCGCTCAAGCGGGCGCAGGACGACCTCGTGCAGGCGGGCAAGCTGTCCGCGCTCGGCCAGATGAGCGCCGGGATCAGCCACGAGCTCAACCAGCCCCTGATGGCCATCCAGCAGTTCGCCGACAACGGCGCCGCCTTTCTCGCAAAGGGCCGCGCCGACGCGGCGGGCGAGAATTTCACGCGGATTTCCGAACTGGCCGGGCGGGCGGCCCGGATCATCCGCAACCTGCGTGCCTTCGCCCGCAACGAGAACGAGCCGATGGGCAAGGTGGACCTTGTGCAGGTGATCGAAACCGCCATGGAACTGACGCAGTCGCGCCTGCTCAAGGACGGCGTGACACTGGACTGGCAGCCGCCCGGCGCCCCCGTTCACGCGCTCGGCGGCGAGGTTCGGCTGGGGCAGGTTTTCGTCAATCTCATCAACAACGCTGCCGATGCGATGGCGGGACGGGCCGACAAATGCATCGCCATCCGGCTCGATACCGGCCCGCCGCTCTCCGTGACGGTGCGCGACACCGGGCCCGGCATCAGCGACCCCGATCGCATGTTCGAGCCTTTCTACTCGACCAAGGAGACCGGCGAGGACGGGATGGGGCTGGGCCTGTCGATTTCCTACGGGCTCGTGCAGAGCTTCGGCGGCAGGATCCGCGGTGCCAACGCGCCCGGCGGCGGCGCCGTCATGACGGTCGAACTGGAACCCTGGGCCGAGGAGGCGGCGGCATGAGCGTGGACGTTCTCGTCGTGGATGACGACCCCGCGGTGCGCGAGGCACTCGTGCAGTCGCTGGAGCTTGCCGATCTTGTGGCGCAGCCGGCCGGCTCCTTCATAGAGGCCAAGGACCATATCGCCACCGGGTTCTCCGGCGTTGTGCTGTCCGACATCAGGATGCCGGGGCGGGACGGGTTTCACCTGCTTGCCTACACCACCGAGGTGGACCCGGAGCTGCCGGTCATCCTGCTCACCGGCGAGGGCGACATACCCATGGCGGTGGAGGCGATGGGCCAGGGCGCGTTCGACTTCCTCGAGAAGCCCTGCGCGCCGGACGACCTCGTGCCGGTTCTCCAGCGGGCGCTCTCGACCCGCCGGCTGGTGCTGGAAAACCGCCGGCTCAAGGCGCAGTTGGAAACCGGCGACCCGGCGGCGCGGATGCTGTTTGGCACCTCGCAGCCGGCCGAGGACCTGCGCGCGCGGGTGCGCACCGTGGCGCGCATGGGGGCCGAGGTGCTGGTGACCGGCCCGCCCGGTGCCGGCGTTTCCAAGGTGGCCGAGGTGATCCACTTGATGTCACCCGCCGCCGCTGGCCCTTTTGTCAAGCGTCACGCGGCCGGTATGGACGCCACGGCCCTCGCAGGTGCGTTCCGGGCCGGGGCGGGCGGCAGTCTCTTCCTGGAGGATTTCGGCGCGCTGCCGGACGTGACGCAATATGCGCTTCTGGAGTGGCTGGAACACGGACCCGATGCCCGCCTGATCGCCGGCAGCACCGCCGACCTTGCCGCCGAGGTCGCGGCCGGCAGCATCAATGCCGAGCTTTATTATCGGCTCGACGTGACACCGGTGCGTATCCCGGCGCTGTCGGAACGGCCCGAGGACATCCCCGTTCTTTTCAGCCATTACGTTGCGCAGGCGGCCGAACAGGCCGGGCTGCCCGTCCCCGAGGTGACCACCGATCACATGTCACGCCTGATGGCGCAGGACTGGCCGGGAAACGCGCGCTCGCTGATGTCGGCGGCGATGCGCTTCGTTCTGGGCATGCCCGAGGAGACGGCCGAGACTTGTGAACTCGGGCTTGCCGATCAGATGGCGCGGGTGGAGCGTTCGCTGCTGATCGCGGCGCTGTCGCGGCAGAACGGCCGCGCCTCGGAGGCCGCCCGAACACTGAAGCTGCCGCGCAAGACTTTCTATGACAAGCTGGCGCGCTACGGGATTCGGCCGGAGGATTACCGCCGCTGAGGCTGTGCGGATTCCCGCACAGCCGTTGCGCGGCAACGTGCGGTTTTTCGCACAGAACGGCCCCGGTAACCGGCGCCCTGTCAAGGCGTGGTAGTGAAAATATAACAAAAACAAGTTTCTGGATCTGGTCAGCCAGCGCGTGCAATCAGCCCTTGAGCCACCGCGCGGCATGGCGGAGTGTCCCGGCACCGCGCCGAACGGCGCTGAGTGAAATGTCTCGAGAATGGGAGGAGACCAATGAAATTCCTGACTGCTGCTGCAACCGCGCTGGCGCTGAGCGTATCGGCCACCGCCGTGTCCGCGGCCTGCGACGACGGCGAGATCGTCGTCAAGTTCAGCCACGTCACCAATACCGACAAGCACCCCAAGGGAATCGCCGCCGAGCTGCTCAAGGAGCGCGTGAACGCCGAGATGGACGGCGACATGTGCATGGAGGTATTCCCCAACTCCACGCTGTACAACGACAACAAGGTGCTCGAGGCGCTGCTTCAGGGCGATGTGCAGCTGGCCGCGCCCAGCCTGTCCAAGTTCGAGAAGTTCACCAAGAAGTTCCGCCTTTTCGACCTTCCGTTCATGTTCAAGGACATCAACGCCGTGGACGCGTTCCAGGCGTCCGAGAACGGGCAGGCGCTGCTCGACTCCATGCAGCGCCGGGGGCTTCAGGGGCTGGCCTACTGGCACAACGGCATGAAGCAGATGTCGGCCAACGTGCCGCTGGTCGAGCCCGAGGATGCCGAGGGGCTGAAGTTCCGCGTGCAGCAGTCCGACGTGTTGGTGGCGCAGTTCGAGCAACTGGGCGCCAACCCGCAGAAGATGGCCTTCTCCGAGGTCTACGGCGCGCTGCAGCAGGGCGTTGTCGACGGGCAGGAAAACACCTGGTCCAACATCTACGGCAAGAAGTTCTTCGAGGTGCAGGACGGCGTGACCGAGACCAATCACGGCATCATCGACTACCTTGTCGTGACCGGCGTCGACTGGCTCGACAGTCTTGAACCGGATGTGCGCGAGCAGTTCCTGACCATCCTTGGCGAGGTGACCGAGACCCGCAACAAGAAGTCCTACGAGGTCAACCAGGAGGCCAAGCAGGCGATCATGGACGCCGGCGGCACCGTGCGCCAGCTGACGCCCGAACAGCGCGCCGACTGGGTCGAAGCGATGAAGCCCGTCTGGGACCAGTTCACCGACGATGTCGGGCAGGAAAACATCGACGCCGCGCAGGACATCAACGCCAGCATGTAACCGCGCAGGGTGCGCATTGACGGCGCACCGTCCGGGCGGGCCCCGCGCACGGGCCCGCCCGTTTCGCAAGAAAGCTTGCGGGAGGAGGGGGAGATATGAAACCGGGCCAGACCATGACCGACCGGTTCGAGGAGACGGTGATCGCCCTGCTCCTCGGGCTGATGACGCTCGTGACGTTCGCCAATGTCGTTGCGCGCTACGTGTTCAATTCCAACATTCTCTGGGCGCTCGAGGCGACCGTGTTCATGTTCGCATGGCTGGTTCTTCTGGGCGCCTCTTACGCCGTCAAGAAGCACAGCCACTTGGGCGTGGACGCGATCATCAACATCGTCTCGCAACCCGTGCGCCGCGCCATGGCGCTGTTCTCGGTCGCCTGCTGCCTCGTCTTTTCCCTGCTGCTGCTCAAGGGGGCGTGGGATTACTGGGCCGTCTTCGCGGAACTGCCGCCCACCACCGGGCGCTGGTTCCCCACGGGGCTGGATTTCGACGCCCGCGGGCAGGGCTGGTACGAGGTCGAGAGCGTGCCAATGCCCGAGATCCTGCGATTCCTCGAGGGCTGGATCAACTACGGCGAAGAATACGAGAAGATGCCGAGGGTGATCCCCTACCTCGTTCTGCCGCTGTCCATGCTGCTGCTGACGCTGCGTTTCGCGCAGGCAGCGGTGCAGATCTGGCGCGGCGAGGTCGACCGGCTGGTTGCCAGCCACGAGGTCGAGGAGGAAATGGACGAAGTCCGCGCGCAGCAGGGGGAGCATGACTGATGGAAGTTGTTCTGCTTTTCGTCATGGTCATCGGCCTGCTGCTCGTCGGCGTGCCGATCGCCGTTTCCCTCGGCCTCAGCTCGACCCTTTTCCTGCTGTGGTTCTCGCAATCCTCGCTCGCCTCAATCGCGCAGACCCTGTTCGAGGCGTTCCAGGGGCATTTCACGCTCCTGGCCATACCGTTCTTCATTCTCGCCTCCAGCTTCATGACCACCGGCGGCGTGGCGCAGCGGATCATCCGTTTTTCCATCGCCTGCGTGGGGCACCTGCATGGCGGGCTGGCCATCGCGGGCGTTTTTGCCTGCATGCTCTTCGCGGCCCTCTCGGGCAGCTCGCCCGCCACGGTGGTGGCCATCGGCACCATCGTCATCGCTGGGATGCGGCAGGTGGGTTACACCCGCGACTTCGCCGCCGGCGTCATCGCCAATGCCGGCACGCTGGGCATCCTGATCCCTCCCTCGATCGTCATGGTGGTCTATGCCGCCGCCGTCGAGGTGTCGGTCGGGCGCATGTTCCTTGCCGGCGTGATCCCCGGCCTTCTGGCTGGCGTCATGCTGATGACGGCGATCTACGTCATCGCCCGGCTCCGGGGCATGCCCAAGGGCGAGTGGAAGGGCTGGTGCGAGATCTGGGCCTCGGGCCGCGACGCGGCGTGGGGGCTGTTCCTGATCGTCATCATCCTCGGCGGCATCTACGGCGGTATCTTCACCCCGACTGAGGCCGCGGCGGTGGCCGCCGTCTATGCCTTCTTCATCGCCAGCTTCGTCTACAAGGACATGGGGCCGCTGGCCGTGGGCACCGAGCGCGGCGGCAACATGAGCTTGCTGAAGAAACCGCAGGCGCTGATCACCGCGTTCTTCCATCCCGACACGCGGCACACGCTGTTCGAGGCGGGCAAGCTGACGGTGACGCTGCTTTTCGTCATCGCCAACGCGCTCATCCTCAAGCACGTGCTGACCGACGAGCAGATCCCCCAGCAGATCGCCGGCGCCATGCTGGAGGCGGGGCTGGGGCCGGTGATGTTCCTCGTGGTGGTGAACATCATCCTGCTGATCGGTGGCCAGTTCATGGAGCCTTCGGGCCTGCTGGTCATCGTCGCGCCGCTGGTGTTTCCCATCGCCATCGAGCTGGGGATCGACCCGATCCATCTCGGCATCATCATGGTGGTGAACATGGAGATCGGGATGATCACGCCGCCGGTGGGGCTCAACCTGTTCGTCACCTCCGGCGTGGCGGGGATGCCGATGATGCACGTGGTCCGTGCCGCGCTGCCCTTCCTCGCGGTGCTGTTCGTGTTCCTCATCATGGTGACGTACATCCCGTGGATATCCACGGTGCTGCCCAACACCTTCATGGGGCCCGAGATCATAACCCAGTAGGGACGGGCGCACACCGCGCCATGGACAAGTTCCGCCGCCCGGCCGATAGTCGGCCGGGCAACGAGCGGAGCATGACCGATGGAATGGAACGCAGAGGCCGAGCCGGGCACCCCCTACTGGTGGGACGTGCTGGAGGACGACCATGGCGAGGATGCGCCGCCGCCCGACTGCGACGTGCTGGTGGTCGGCGCGGGCTATGCCGGCCTTTCGGCGGCCATCGCCGCGCATGACGGCGGGGCGCGCGTGGCCGTGGTGGACAAGGATGCCCCCGGCCGGGGCGCTTCAACCCGCAACGGCGGCATGTTCGGCGCGCATCCCAGGCTGGGCTGGGACGATCTCGCCGCACGCTTCGGGGCGAGTGTGGCCGACGGTCTGTTCGCCGAGGCGGGTCCGGCGCTGGACTGGGCGAAGGCGCTCATCTCGCGAGAGGAGATCGAGTGCGATCTTCAGGAAACCGGGCGCATCCAGCTCGCCTGGACGCGGGCGCATTTCGAGGGACAGCGGAGCATGGCCCGCCGCGTGGCGGAAAAAAGCGACGTGGAGGCCCGGATCGTGGAGCGCGCCGATCTGGGGCAGGAGATCGAGACGGGCCGATATTTCGGCGGGCTGCTCTTTCCTGGCCATTGCGGCCTGCATCCGGCGAAATACCACCAGGGCCTGCTGCGCGCGGCGCGGCGCCGCGGCATTCCCGTCTGCGGGCAGGCCGAGGTGACGGCGCTGGAACGGACCGGCCCGCGTTTTCTTGCACGCACGCGGAAGGGGGACGTGCGCGCCGACAAGGTGATCCTGTGCACCAATGGCTACACCACCGCGAATTTCCGTTGGCATGTCGCGCGGGTGTTCCCGTTGCCGTCCTACCTTATCGCGACCGAGGAGCTGCCTGCGAACCTGATCGGTCATCTCGCGCCGGGACGGCGGATGATGGTCGAGACGCGGGCGCGCCACAGCTATTTCCGTATCTCGCCTGACGGCAGGCGTGTGCTGTGGGGCGGGCGCGCGTCTATGCGCGCCCTGCCGGTGCGCGAGGCCGCCCGCCGCCTGCGCGACACGATGGTGGGGGTCTGGCCGGAACTTGCCGATGCCCGGATCAGCCACGCATGGTGGGGCAACACCGGCTTCACCTTCAATCAAATGCCGCATGTGGGCGAGGATCGCGGGCTTCACTATGCCTTGGGTTTCTCCGGTTCGGGCACGGTGATGGCGCCCTATCTGGGGGCCAAGGCAGCCTACCGCGCCCTTGGCGACGCGCGTGGCGCCACCGCCTATGCCGATACCCATCCGCGCCGTCACATCCTGCACCCGACGCCAACGCCTCATTTTCTCAAGATTGCGGATCTCTGGTACCGGCAGGTGGTGGACCGGGCGGAGAATGCCCGCGCACGCTGAGCGCCCGTGGAGCCGGCGGGAAACCGGCGCCGCTGCTACTGTCCCGCGCGGATATCGCGGGAATCCAGCACGGGCGAGGCGTCGATGTCGGCGGCGTTCAGCATCGCCGCCACCCGTTCAAGAGAGGCCACGATCATCGACTGTTCCCAGTCCTCCAGCGCCTCGAATTTCTTCACGAATTGCTGCTGCAGGGGATCGGGCGCGTTGTCGACCGTGGCGCGGCCCTGCTCGGTCAGGGTGATGTTTGTCTGGCGCCGGTCGGTGCGGGATTTTTCCCGCGTCACCATCCCCTTGCGGACCAGCTTGTCCACCAGTGCCGTCACCGTCGCCTGGCTTACGAGCATGCGCTGAGAAATCTCGGTGGCCGTACAGTGGCCCCGTTCGGCGATCAGCTGGAGGGCGCGGAACTGGACCGCCGTCAGCCCGGCCGACTGGGCCAGGTCGCGGGCATAGCTGTCGGTCGCGCGCAGGATCCTGCGCAGGGCGATCAGGCAGGTGTCGATCCGTTCCATGGAAGTCTCCGCGACGTTTTTTGTTAACTTTTGCATAATAGTTGCATCGCGGCAATCTGATAAAAATTTCAAAAAACGAAGGAAAGGTCGCGTGTTTGTTGGTCGAATAGCGATATTAAAGCGTCCAATTGCGACATATGGACCGGATTTACTTTGCATCTTGAAGTTTGTGCGCAGTTGAATTACTTTAGCTTTCGAAACAACGAGGAGACAGCCCACGTTATGCGACACACGCTCGAACTGATCGACGAAGCGACCCCATCCCTGCGAAAGCCCGTCCCGGAGGACGGCGCCGACATCTGGGCGCTCATCAGGGCGTGCAAGCCGCTCGACGAGAACTCGATGTACTGCAACCTCATCCAGTGCGACCATTTCCGCGACACCTGCGTTCTTGCGCAGCTCGGCGGCAAGCCGGCGGGCTGGGTCTCGGCCTATGTCATGCCGAACGATCCCGAGACGCTGTTCGTCTGGCAGGTGGCCGTCTCGGAGGAGGCGCGCGGCACCGGGCTCGGCGCGCTGATGCTCAAGCATCTGCTCGGGCGCGAAGAGTGCGCCGGCGTCACCCGCATACAAACGACCATCACCCGGTCCAACTCCGCCTCCTGGGCGCTTTTCAAGAAGTTTGCCAAGCACCAGCAGGCCGGGTTTTCCGCGCAGGCCTATTTCGGTGAAGCCCTGCATTTCCGCGGACATCATGACACCGAATACATGGTCACGATCGACCTCGCGGCGGAGATGAAGCAGGCGGCCTGACGACCGGCCGCGCCCTCCGCCCCCCAACCTCAGCAACCCAAGGAACATACCATGCCGACTGACACGTCAGCCGACAAATCCGTTTTCGACCGCCGCGAGTCGGAGGTCCGTAGCTATTGCCGCGGCATCGACCGCGTGTTCACCCGCGCCAAGGGCTCGGAGATGACCGACGCCAAGGGGCGCAGCTACATCGACTTCCTCGCCGGCTGCTCGTCGCTCAACTACGGGCACAACGACCCCGACATGAAGGAAGCGCTGGTGGAGCATATCGCCGGCGACGGCGTGGCTCACGGGCTCGACCTGCACACCAACGTCAAGGCCGAGTTCCTCGAGGCGTTCGAGCGCAACATTCTCGAGCCCCGTGACATGGACCACCGCGTGATGTTCATCGGCCCGACCGGCGCCAATGCCGTCGAGGCGGCGATGAAGGTGGCGCGCAAGGTCACGGGCCGCGAGAACATCATCGCCTTCACCAACGGCTTTCACGGCGTCACGCTGGGCGCGCTGGCCGCGACCGCGAACTCGTATCACCGCGGCGGCGCGGGCACGACGCTCGACGGCGTGACGCGCATGCCCTTCGACGGCTACATGGGCAACCGCTTCGACACCGCGGACCTGCTCGACGCGATGCTGAGCGACAAGTCCGGCGGCATCGACGCCCCGGCGGCAATCCTGCTGGAAACCGTGCAGGGCGAGGGCGGTCTGAACGCCGCCAGCCCCGAATGGATCCGCCGCGTTGCCGAGCTTGCGAAAAAGCACGGTGCGCTGCTCATCGTCGACGACATCCAGGCGGGGTGCGGCCGCGCCGGCACGTTCTTTTCCTTCGAGGAGATGGGCGTGACCCCCGACATCGTCACCATGGCGAAATCGGTTTCGGGCTATGGCCTGCCGATGGCGCTGGTGCTGGTGCGCCCCGAATACGACATCTTCGGCCCGGCCGAGCACAACGGCACCTTCCGCGGCAACACGCATGCCTTCGTGACCGCGCGCGTCGCGATCGAGAAGTTCTGGTCCGACGACCGCTTCCAGAAGGATATTGCGGCCAAGGGCGAGATGCTTACCCGCGCCCTGCAGGACGTGGCCGAACTGATCCCCGGCGCACGTCTCAAGGGCCGCGGCATGATGCAGGGCGTCGACGTGGGCTCGGGCGAATTGGCCGAGGAGATCTGTGCGCGCGCTTTCGAGAAGGGTCTCATCATCGAGACGTCCGGCCCCGAAGACGAGGTCGTGAAGGTGCTGGCGCCGCTGACCACCCCCGAGGCGACGTTCCGCAAGGGGCTCAACATCCTGCTGGATTCCGCCCGCGACGTGACCGCGTCCACCAAGATGGCAGCGGAGTGATCCCATGATCGTGCGCGACTTCAACGAGATCGTCGAGAACGAAAAGGATCGCGTGGTCAGCGATGCCCAGTGGTCATCGGTCAGGATGCTCCTGGCCGGTGACGGGATGGGCTTTTCCTTCCACGTCACTTTTCTCAACGCGGGTTCGGAGCACACCTTCGAGTACAAGAACCATTTCGAGAGCGTTTATTGCATGTCCGGCAAGGGCTCGATCACGGATCTCGCCACCGGCGAGACGCACGAGATCCGGCCCGGCGTGATGTACGCTCTGGACCAGCACGACCGCCATACCCTGCGCGCGGAGGAAGAGCTGGTCATGGCCTGCGTCTTCAACCCGCCCGTCACGGGCAAGGAAGTACACCAGGAGGACGGGTCCTACGCGCTGGCCGACAGCTGACGGGACCGCCCCGGAAAGGCGATTCAGATGAACTTTCCCAACCACACCGTCGAGAAGATCGGCGGCACATCCATGAGCCGCGTGGACGAGCTGCTCGGCACGCTGCTGATCGGCGGCCGCGAGGGCGCGGACCTCTACCACCGCATCTTCGTGGTCTCGGCCTTCGGCGGCATCACCGACCTCTTGCTGGAGCACAAGAAATCCGGCCGGCCCGGGGTCTACGGGCTGTTCGCGAACGACGACGATGATCACGGATGGCTCGACGCGCTGTCCGAGGTCTCCGAGGCGATGTGCGCCGCGCACCGCGAGGTGCTGGACCATCCCGGCGACCTGACGATGGCCGACGAGTTCGTGCGCGAGCGCATCGAGGGCGCGCGATCGTGCCTGTTCGACCTGCAGAGGCTGTGCTCTTTCGGGCATTTCCGGCTGTCCAGCCACATGCTGGTGATCCGCGAGCTGCTGTCGGGTCTGGGCGAGGCGCATTCCGCCTTCGTCACCGCCATGCTGCTGCAGCGTAACGGCGTGAACGCGCGCTTCGTCGATCTCAGCGGCTGGCGCGACGAGGCCGAGTACACGCTGGAGGAGCGGATAAAATCGGGGCTGTCGGACATCGACCTGGCCACCGAACTGCCCATCGTCACGGGCTATGCCCAGTGCAGCGAGGGGCTGATGCGCGAATATGACCGCGGCTATTCCGAGGTGACGTTCTCCAACATCGCGGCGCTGACCGGCGCCGTTGAGGCGATCATCCACAAGGAATTCCACCTGTCCTCGGCCGATCCCGGGCTGGTGGGCGTCGACAACGCGCGCAAGCTGGGCCACACCAACTACGACGTGGCCGACCAGCTGGCCAACATGGGGATGGAGGCGATCCACCCCAACGCCGCCAAGATCCTGCGCCGGGCGGGCGTGCCCCTGCGGGTGACCAACGCGTTCGAACCGGGTGATCCCGGCACGCGCATTGACGAGGCGCCGGCCGACACCCCCGGTGTCGAAATCGTCACCGGCCTTGGCGTGGTGGCCCTTGAGCTTTTCGAACCCGATATGGTGGGCGTCAAGGGCTACGACGCGACGGCGCTCGAGGCCCTCAAGCGGCACAATGTCTGGATCGTTTCCAAGACGTCCAACGCCAACACGATCACGCACTACGTCAAGGCATCGCTCAAGACCGCGCGGCGGGTGATCCGCGAGATCGAGCAGGTCTATCCGCAGGCCGAGGTCACGGCGCGCTCTGTCGCGCTGGTCGCGGTGATCGGGCGCGACCTGACCGGGCAGCGCGTGCTCGGCCGCGGTCTTCAGGCGCTGCACGAGGGCGAGATCGAGGTTGTTGCCGCGCAACAGACGCCGCGCAACGTGGACGCCCAGTTCGTCGTGCCGCGGGATGCCGGCGACGCCGCGGTGAAATGCCTGCACGAGGCCTTCGTGTCAGCCCGCGAGAACAAGCCCGTGGCGCGCGCTGCCTGAGCCCGGGCGGCTCATCGATATCAAAAGGCGCCGGTCCGGCTGGGCCGGCGCCTGCCGTTCCGGAGGGGCTGTCGCAATTGCGGCTTGCGCTCCGGGCGCACGACGGGTTTACCGGTGGCCAAGGCCGGTCACCGGCCTGCTCAGGCGAGGCGTACGGGAAAGATGCGATGAAGGCGATCTGGCAGAACTACATCGACGGGGCGTGGACGGATGGCGGCGCGGGCCGGGCGGAAATCATCAACCCCGGCACCGGCGCGGCACTGGCCGAACAGGAAATGGCCGACGCGGCCGATGTCGCCCGGGCGGTCGAGGCCGCGCGACGCGCGCATGACAGCGGCGTGCTGACCGCCATGCGCCCGGTGGAGCGCGGGCGGATGGTCCAGGCGATGGGCCGCTACCTGCTGGAGAACGTCGATGATGTCGCACGGACGCTGACGCTGGAACAGGGCAAGCCGCTCTGGGAGGCGCGCGGCGAGATCGCGGGTGCCGCCCGCTACTTCGAGTATTACGGCAACCAGGCCGAGACGCTGGAGGGCCGTTCCATCCCGCTCGGCGCGGGGTATTTCGATTTCACCCATCACGAGCCCTACGGCGTTTCCGCCCAGATCATTCCGTGGAACTTCCCCGTGGAGATTGCCGCGCGATCGATTGCTGCGGGGCTGGCCACAGGCAATGCCTGCGTCGTCAAGACGTCCGAGATGACGCCGCTTTCCAGCGCGGTGTTCGCCCACGCGGCCGAGGCCGCCGGCCTGCCCGCAGGCGCGGTCAACATCCTTTGCGGGTGGGGGCACGAGGCCGGCGCCGCGCTTGCCGGGCATCCGGGCGTCAACCAGGTGGTGTTCACCGGCTCGGTCGCGACCGGCCGTGCCATCGCCGGTGCGGCGGCGCAGAACATCGTGCCGTGCGTGCTGGAGCTGGGGGGCAAATCGGCGGCCATCGTGCATGACGACGCCGATCTCGACGCCTTCGAGACCGACATCCGCCGCGGCATTTTCGTTAATGCGGGGCAGGTCTGTTCCGCGATGAGCCGGGTGCTCGTGCATGAAAGCCGCCATGACGAGGTGATCGAGCGCGCCACGGGCGTGGCCAGATCGCTGTCGGTCGGCCCCGGCATCGAGCGCACCGAGCCGGGCCCGACCATGGGCGCCATGGCCAGCGAGGCGCAGCGCGACCGCGCCGCGGCCATGATCACCCGCGCCGAGGAACAGGGCGCCCGCGTGGTCACCGGCGGGCGCAAGATGAACATCCCCGGCGCGTTCCTCGAACCCACCGTGATGGCCGGGGTCACCCCCGACATGGAGATCGCGCAGGAAGAGGTGTTCGGCCCCGTGCTGTCGGTCATCCCCTTCCGCGACGAGGCAGAGGCCGTCGAGATCGCCAACGGCACCCAGTACGGTCTGGTGGGCGGCGTGTTTACCCGGGATATCGACCGCGCCACCCGCGCCGCCGGGCTCATGCGCGCCGGTCAGATCTTCGTCAACGAATGGTTCGCGGGCGGGGTGGAAACCCCCTTCGGCGGCTACGGCAAGTCGGGATATGGCCGCGAGAAGGGGCGCGAGGCGCTGATGAACTACGTCCAGACCAAGAATGTCGCGATCCGTATCCGCTGACGGGAGGGGACATGGCAGATTACACGCTTTACTACTGGCCGCTGCCCTTCCGCGGGCAATTCGTCCGCGCCGTGCTGGCCCATGCCGGGGCGAGCTGGGACGAACCGGCCATGGACGATGTCATCGAGATGAAGGACCGTCCCGTCGCGGACCAGCCGGTGCCGTTCATGGCGCCGCCCATGCTGGTCGATCACGACGCCGGGGTGAGCATCGCGCAGCTGCCCGCCGTCCTTGCCTATCTGGGTGGGAAATTCGCGCTGATGCCTGACGATCCGGGCAAGGCTGCGCTCACCCACAAGGTCGTGTCCGACGCCAATGACGTGCTGGACGAGATCACGCGTTTCGGCGGCCGGTCCATGTGGACGCCCGGCGAATGGGACACCTTCGCCGGGGAGCGGCTGCCGCGCTGGATGGACATTTTCGAGGCCACCGGCCGGGCGCACGGTCTGACCCCGCAGGGCGGATACCTGCTGGGCAGCGATGCGCCGGGGCTGGCCGATCTGGTGACCTCGACGCTCTGGGTCACCATCGCGCAGAAGCTGCCGGGGCTGGACCGGATGCTGGAGGACCGGGCGCCGGCCACCGCCGCGCTGGCCCGTCGCATTGCCGACCTGCCGGCGCTCGCGGCCATGCGCGACGATACCGACACCCGGTTCGGCCATGCATGGTGCGGCGGGCTGATCGAGGCGTCGATCCGCGAGATGCTGGATGACCGTTGAGGCCCGCCAGCCTGCCACCTTGTGCGAAGTGATGGAACCCGGGCCGTGCATCGGTTGCGGCCCGCGTCGCGTGCCCGGCGCTTGCGCCCGGTCCCCCGAATAGTGTTCACTCGGGCAAATCCGGGCCCCCGGATGCGACAGTCACGAAGACACAGCGATGACCAAAACAGCAGCTGACGCCGGCAGACGCGATCCCGCCAGGATTTCCAGGAAGGCCTATCGCCGGGCGATGCACGATCTTCAGGTCGAACTCGTCAAGCTGCAGGAATGGGTCCGGCGCGAGGGGGCGCAAATCCTTGTCATTTTCGAGGGGCGCGACGCCGCGGGCAAGGGCGGCACGATAAAGCGGCTGACCGAACCGCTCAGCCCGCGGGTGGCGCGGGTCGTGGCCCTGCCCAAGCCCACGCGGCGCGAGAAGGGGCAGTGGTATTTCCAGCGTTACGTGGAGCAACTGCCCGCCTCGGGCGAGATCGCGATCTTCGACCGGTCATGGTACAACCGTGCCGGGGTGGAGCGTGTCATGGGCTTCTGCACCGAGGAGGAATACTGGGAATTCTTCACCTCGGCCTGCGATCTGGAGCGGATGCTCGTCCGGTCGGGTATGATCGTGTTCAAGTACTGGTTCTCGATCAGCGACGAGGAACAGGAACGGCGCTTTCGCGACCGCGTCAACGACCCGCTCAAGCGGTGGAAGCTGTCGCCGATGGACCTGGAATCGCGCGAGCGGTGGGTGGAATATTCCCGCGCCAAGGACGAGATGATGCGCCACACCGACATCCCCGAGGCGCCGTGGCACGTCGTGGACGCCGACGTGAAACGGCATGCGCGGCTGAACTGCATCGCGCATTTCCTTGACAACGTGCCGTATCACGATGTGCTGCCGGAGCCGCCGGAGCTTGGCCCGCGTCCGGCCCCGCCCGATCACGACCGGCCGCCGTTCCGGTCGCAGAACTTCATACCGGAACCCTACACACCCCGCGGCGACTGACGTCCCGCGCAAGCAGCGAGGAAAATGATGGCGGACCCGTTCGACGAGAACCTTTTCCTGAAGGGGCTGGAGCAGCGCAAGGCGACGCTCGGTGCCGACTACGTGGAAAAGAACCTCGCCGCAGCCGACGATTTCACCCGCCCATTCCAGGAGGCGATGACCGCCTGGTGCTGGGGCTTCGGCTGGGGTGACGACGTCATCGACGCCAAGACGCGGTCGATGATGAACCTTGCCATGATCGGCGCCCTGGGCAAGATGCATGAATGGGAAATCCACTGCCGCGGCGCACTCAACAATGGCGTCGGCAAGGAAGAGATCCGCGCCATCATCCATGTCGTCGCGATATATTGCGGCGTGCCCCAGGGGCTGGAATGCTTTCGCGTGGCCCGCAAGGTGCTGGAGGAGCGCGGGCTCTGACGCCGCATCGCGTGCCACGTTCCGCGGCCGGGCCAGCGGCCCGAGGTTGCGGCAATGCGCGTTTGCTGCGACCTTGCGCGGAAAAGAAGAGGACCCCATGAGCAAGCCCTGCATCGTCTGCGTGGCGATCACCGGCTCCGTGCCGCAGAAATCCGACAACCCGGCAGTGCCGATCACCGTGGAGGAGCAGATCGAGTCGACGCACGAGGCGTTCGAGGCCGGGGCGACCATTGCCCATTGCCATGTCCGGCGCGACGACGGTGCGCCCTGTTCCGATCCCGAGCGTTTCGCCCGGCTGAAAGAGGGAATCGAGACGCATTGTCCCGGCATGATCGTGCAGTTTTCCACCGGCGGACGCGCCGGCGCAGGCCGCGAGCGGGGCGGAATGCTGCCTCTGCGCCCCGACATGGCCTCGCTCTCGGTGGGGTCGAACAACTTTCCCACCCGCGTCTACGAAAATCCCCCGGACCTGGTTGACTGGCTGGCCCGGCAGATGCAGGCGCACGAGATCGTGCCCGAGATAGAGGCCTTCGATCTCAGCCACATCCTGCAGGCGATCCGCCGGCACGCGGCCGGCGGGCTGCACGGACCGCTTTACGTGCAGTTCGTGATGGGGGTGCGCAACGCGATGCCCGTGGACCGGGATGTATTTGACTTTTATGTGAAAACCATGGCCGAGCGGGCCCCGGGCGCGAACTGGTGCGCGGCCGGGATCGGGGCCGGGCAGCTGACGGTCAACGAGTGGGCCATTGCGGCGGGCGGGCACACCCGTACCGGGCTGGAGGACAATATCCGCCTCGACCGCAACACTCTGGCCCCCTCCAATGCGGCCCTTGTGAATCGGGTGGTCGCCCTTTGCGAACGCTACGGCCGCCCCGTCGCCACCCCGTCGCAGGCGCGTGCCCTGCTCGGGCTGAGGTCGGCGGCATGACCGGGCCGGCCGGCTGGCTTGAGGCCGCGTGCGGCGATCCCGACACGCGCGACCGGCTGGGCGAGGCCAGCCAGATCGAGGACATGCTGCGGGTCGAGGCCGCCTATGCGCGCGCGCTCGGCGCGGCGGGGCAGGTGCCCGCGGCTCTGGCAGAGGCCGCC
>NZ_JBISDG010000033.1:0-43174 GCF_044472985.1 Roseovarius salis
CGGCCCGCCGGGGGCGGCCTGCGCAGGCGCGGGTCTGCCCGAGCCGTCCGAAAGCGTCCAGGCGAAGGGTGTCGCGATCCCGTCTGCCTGCTGTCCCTGTCCCCCCAGCGCGGCGGCGATCTGGCGATAGGCCGCCGCGGCGGGGCTGTCGGGCGCGTCGCGCACCAGCGGTCGCCCCTCGTCGCCGCAATCGACCACGTTCGGGTCGAGCGGCACCTTGCCGAGGAATTCGACGCCCAGGTCCCGCGCGATGGCCTCGCCGCCGCCTTCGTGGAAGATGTGGGTGACGGTGCCGCAGGAGGGGCAGGTGAAGCCGCTCATGTTCTCGATGACGCCGAGGACGGGGACGTTGACCTGCTCCATCATGCGCAGGCCGCGCCGGGCGATCTTCAGGCTCACATCCTGCGGCGTGGTGACCACCACGGCGCCCGACAGCGGAAACGCCTGCGCCAGCGTCAGCTGGATGTCGCCCGTGCCCGGCGGCAGATCCAGCAGCAGCACGTCGAGCGCGCCCCAATCCACCTGCCTCACGAACATCTGCAGGTACTTGGTGACCATCGGCCCGCGCAGGATCGCGGGCGCGTCGTCGTCGGTCAGCATCGCCATTGAGATGACCTTGACGCCCTGCGCCTCGGCCGGGATCACCTTCTGGTCCGGCGCCATGGCGGGCTTTCCCGCCGGAATACCCAGCATGCGCGGGATCGACGGGCCGTAGATATCGGCATCGACCACGCCGACGGACAGCCCGGCGTCCGCCATCGCCACGGCGATGTTGGCCGTGACTGTCGATTTTCCCACGCCGCCCTTGCCGCTGCTGATGGCGATCATGCGGGGCGCGTTGGCCGTCTCAGCCTGCGGCATCTCGATCTCCCTCGTTGTTATTCCCAGGCAACGGCGTGTAGCTCGCGCAGAGCTTGGTCGTTTCGTCGGCTGCCAGTTCCGCCGCCATGCAGGCGCAATAGGCGGCGTCTCCCGTCGTGCCGAAGTGACAGCAGTCCCGGCACGTTCCGAACGAGGGCACGTCTCGCTTCGCGGCGAGCGCGGAGGCGAGCCCGGACAGCGTGGTCAGGACCCGTGCGCTCTCGGAATCATCCAGACCGTCGATCAGACCGACCAGGACCCTCAGCGGATCGTGGTCGAGCATCGCGCGGCCCTTGTCGGTCAGGTTGAAACAGACGCTGCGCCGATCCCGTTCGGAGCGGGTGCGGGAAACCAGCCCCCGGTGCTCCAGCGACTTGATGATCTGCGAAGCGGTGCCGCGCGTCGTGGCCTGAAAGCTGGCGAAAGCCGATGGTGTCCGGGTGCTGCCATTGACCCGCGCGAAGAAGCGCAGGCAGGTCCATTGCGCCGCTGTCAGTTCGGAGCGCGTATCCTCGCTCTGGACCGCGCGCCCCAGATGCACGAGCAGCTCCGCAATCCGGTCCGGTGTGTGTGGCTCACTGATCATGCTCAACTGATAGCGAATCGAAACTGCTTTGACAATCGCTCGCGACCCAAACTAGTGTCGAAGCGACATCAAATGCATCATCGCAATGAACAAGCCATTCACGAACCGCGCCCATGGCGCCCGTCGCATACGCACTCCGGACATGCTGTCTGCCGAGGTGGAGCGCGACCTTGTGCGGGCCTGGCATAACCACGGCGACCGACGCGCTCGCGACCGCTTGCTCCGGGCCTTCACCCCGTTGGCCATATCGGTCGCGAGGCGTTTCAATCGCGGTACGCGCGAGCCCGATCCCGATCTGGTCCAGCAGGCCCATATCGGGCTGATGAAAGCCGCCGATCGCTTCGACCCCGAAAGGGACATCCGTTTCTCGACCTACGCGGTCTGGTGGGTGCGCGCCGAAGTGCAGGCTTATGCGCGCGCGAATATCTCGGTCGTGCGACGCCCGAACTCCGCCAAGGCGCGTGCGGCGGCGTCCAGGATCGCCGCGCTCGACGCCGAGATATCGGCCGATCCGGGGGTGGACCCTGGCGATGCGACGGGCCGGCTTGCGGATGCCCTCGGCGTGGATCGGGAGAAGGCGTTGGATCTACGTGCGCAGGTGACCGGAACGGACCAGTCCCTGAACATGCCGACGCTCGAGGAGGGGGGCGAAGAGCGCATCGCCCTGCTGGTCGACCCCGACAGCCTCGACGGGTCCGCACCGGTCAAACGCCTCGAGGCGGAAGCGCTTCGGCGCGTGCTTGTCGAGGTGCTTGCCACGCTGCCCGACCGGGAACGCGAGATCATCGTTGCCACGCAGGTGGCGGACCCACCAGCGACGCTCGAAGGCCTCGGGGCGAGATATGGTGTCTCTAAGGAGCGGATCCGTCAGCTTCGGGAGCGCGGGTTCGAACGGCTTCGCGCCGCGCTTCGTCGGCGCGGCCTCTCGTTGGAGAACCTTTTCTGAGGTGGGACGTCAGTCCCGAAGACGGATCAGGCGCTCCAACTCGCGGCATGCAGAGGGTGCGTCATCGAAGACCAGATCGATGTCCACGAGATCGTGCAGCCGGGCCGCATCGACGTTTTCTGCGGGAGCGATGCCGATGATCGCCGATGGCATTGCGATGCGCATCGCCACAACCAGACGCACCAGTGCATCCAGCCGCTGTTCCGTGCTGAGCGAGAGGCCGATGATGTGCGGCTGCGTGTCCTCGACATGTGCCACGAGCGCGTCATGGTCGGTGTCGGTCCGCAGATCGATCTCCCAGCCCGCCTCGCGAAAGAGGTCCGCGGCGACGGTGATCCCGATCCCGTGTTCCTCGCCGGGCACCGTCGCGAAGAGCGCACAGCGCCGGCCGTCGAATGCAGGACGCGCGCTTGGGGTTTCGGCCCGCAACGCCCGCATCAGGGCGTAGAGATGCCCAGTTCCGTAGGTGACATCGAGAAAGGAATACCTGTCCTCGTCCCATCCCTGGCCCAGCCTGCGCGCCGCCGCGATGATGTATCCGAGGTAGATCCCCTGTCGGGTCACGCCCTCGTCCCGCCGATCCTCGATGAACTGCAAGGCCGCGGCCGGGCTTGGCTGGACGAGCGTCTCACAGAAGGCGTCGATGCTTTCGTCGCTGATCTCGGGCGCCTCGAAGGTCGGATCGTTCGATCGTGCCGACGCCATTCGTCGCATGATGTCGGTGGCCAGGACTTCGACGGCGTCCTGTGCAAAGGCATCTCGCTTCGTGTCGAAAAGCGACACCGTGCGTGTAAATACTTCAGCATCGAACACGGGCGAACGCCCCTGGAACTCTATCGCTTCAACTCAGTGTACCTTGGCATGCGATTCGTTCAATAGAGCCAACGGCGTCCCGTCTTCTCTGCCTGCGCTCGCTTTGAGCTCCGCGTGCTGCTACGTCGGATATGCAACTCGGACGCTTGTCGGTTTCACAAGCCGCAGGCGTCAGGATTCGTGCTCACGGGGACCTCATGACGCTATTTCCACTTTACCTGGCGATCTGCGCCGTTCCGGCTGCGGCAGGTCTGCTGTTCAAGCCCGGAGCCTGGTATCGCGACCTCGACAAGCCCGGATGGACGCCGCCCGACAAGCTTTTCCCGGTGATATGGGCGGTCCTTTACATGCTGATGTCATGGGCGGCGGCACGGGTGGCGATGCAGCCCGGCAGCGCCTTCGCCCTCGGCCTCTGGTCCTTGCAGATCGCCATCAGCACGCTCTGGTCGGCGGTGTTCTTCGGGTTGCACCGCATTCGGGCCGGTGCGGTGATCATCGCGCTTCTCTGGGTGGCGGTTCTGGCCACGACGCTGGCGTTCCTGACGCATGACACAGTTGCCGCGCTGATGATGGTCCCGTATCTGGCTTGGGGCACTTTTGCGCTGGCGCTCAACATCTCGGTCATGCGGCGCAATCCGCAGGCCGCGACGGCCTAGCGGATGGTGCCGCGCTGCCCCGTCAGAAGGCCAGTCGACCGCTGACCCATACCATGAGCAGCAAGGCAACAAGCCCTGTCGCAAGGACGATGGCATCGCTGCGCGTCATCGGCGGCTGCGGCAGGGTGGTCCGGACGCGATCAAGCTGCAGACCGCGCGCCTCGAAAGACAGGGCGGCGCGCGTGGCGCGGCGGATGGCGTAGGCCAGAAGCGGGATCGCCAGCGCGATCGCCTCCGTCGGCACCGGGACCCGCCGCAGGGGCCGGCCCAGTCGCATCGCGCGCGCCATACGCAACTGCAACAGTTCGGCGCGGAGATCGGGCACCATGTGCATGGCCTGAAGCAGCGCGAACCCCATCGGCGCAGGCAGGCGCAAATGCTGCATCAGCGCGCGCACAAGCCGCCCGGGATCCGTCGTCAGCGCAAAGACGGCCGAGGCCATGCCACATGCGAGCACCCGGAAGAACAACACGAGCCCCGGTGCCACGTCGGGACCGCCACCCTGTTCCTGCGCCATCTGGATTGCGAAGCCGGACTCCGCGCGGAAAAGGACCGATGTGGTGAAAAAGCCGAAACCGAACAACGCGAACGGCACCATCAGAAGCAGCAGCCGCCGCAACGGGATGCGGGCGTCGATCAGCAGAAGAAGCGTAGCAAACATGAAAAGCAGGAGCTGAAAGGACAGGCGAAATACCACCAGAGAGGCGAGGATCAGCGCAAGGCAGAGCGCGAGCTTTGGCAGCGGATGAAGCGTACTCAGCATGTCGCGTCCAGCCAGTTGAGCACGGGAGCCGCTTCCGGCGGGAGGAGCCCCGCGCGCGTCAACCGGGCCGTGTCGCGCATCAGATCAGGGCATTTGCCGCAGAATTTGACGCCACCGCGATCCACGAGCACTGCGCGGTCCGCGACCGCCAGCGCGAAATCCATGTCATGCGTGATCACGGCGATCCCGCGGGCCTCGCGGGCCAGTGCCCTGATCCGCCGCGCGAGCGCTGCCTCGGTGCCGCCGTCCAGCCCGGCTGTCGGCTCGTCGAGGATCAGAAGCGGCCATCGCCCAGCCTCGGCGATCAGCGCCACAGCGAGGCGGCGCTTCTGGCCCTGCGACAGGGTGAAGGGGTGCTGGTCGGCGACCCGGTCCAGCGACCAGTCGGCAAGGATGCGCCCTGTCCGCTCGGGCCCGTGACCAAGCCCCTCGATCTCCGCGCGCACGGACTCCCGGCTGAAATGGGCCTCCGGGTTCTGGAACGCGACCGCGCCCGGTGGCCCCTTTCGCGTGCCCGCCCGCAGCGGAACAAGGCCCGCAAGACACCCTGCCAGCGTCGACTTCCCGGCGCCGTTGGGACCAAGAATCGCCAGGACCTCGCCCGCTAGCAGCGAAAGCGACACGTCGCGCAGCACCACGGGTCCGAAAGGCGGTGCGCAGGCCGTCCTGTCGAGGGTGACCAGCTCCGGCCCCGTTTCGATCGGGTCGGGCAGGATCGCCGCGCGGAGCCGGTCTGCATGGTCGGATGCGACGCGGCGCAATGCGCCCGAGAGCGGCGGGCTCGGGTCGATCAGGTCCGGCAATGCGATATGAAGCCGGGTTGCCAGCGGAAGGGCGATGCCGGCCTCGGCCAGCGCCGCGCCATGCCGCTCCACCACGGCGCGCGGTGGTCCTTCGACCATGACACGCCCGCCAGGGCCGAGGGCGATACAGCGGTCCACATGACCGAGGATCGGGCCGGGCTTGTGCTCCACCACCATGGCAGTGCAGCCCGGCGCCAGCAGGAGCTCGCCCATCCGGCGCGCCGCTTTCGGTGCGAGGCTGGCCGCAGGTTCGTCGGCCAGTGTGACCGGCGCGCCCTGCGCGAGCAGCGCGGCCAGCGCCACCAGTTGCCGTTCGCCGCCGGACAGCGCGGTGATACGGCGGTCCGCCCAGGCCTCCGGGATCCCGGCGCGCCGCATGCTCAGGGCTACGACCTCGTGAATACTGGCCGGGTCGACACCGCGGTTCTCCGGGCCAAACGCGATCTCGTCGCGCACGGTGAAGCCGGCCAGTGTTTGCGCCGCATCCTGGAACAGGTAGCCGCAGGTATCGGCCCAATCCGCCGGGCGCCGGCTGTCGACCGGGCGCCCTTCCAGCTGGATCGTGCCGTGCCGCTCGCCGCCGATAGAAGCGGGAAACAGCCCGGTCGCGGCATGCAGCAATGTGGATTTTCCTGCCCCCGACGGCCCCATCAACAGCACACGCTCACCCGCGCGCAGATGAAGAGACACCGGGCCCACCGCGGGCGCCTTCGCCGCGTCGTGCCGCAGAGAGACGTCGTGGTAGGCCAGCGCCTCAGGCACCGGCGGCACGCGCGTCGCGGTCGATGGCAAGGCCGGACAGGACGCCGGTGCGATACAGCGCCTTGACGATGACATGGGCCAGCAGGCCGCCCAGCAGCGCGCCCGAGGCGAGACGCAGCGTGAACATCGCGATCAGGAGTCCCGGCTCCAGGCTGCCATAGTCGAAGCGGATCCAGGTATAGGCGAAGGAAAAAACTGCGGCGCCCATGCCGGCGGCCATCAGGACGGTGACGGAATAGCGCCGCCAGCGTGTCGCAGCGAAGACCGCTTCGGCGCCAGCGCCCTGCACGAGCCCTGTCAGCAGCAAAAGCAGCCCCGCCGGACTGCCGAGCAGCACCTGCACCGCGGCCGCCATGACTTCAGAGATCAGGGCAACGCCGGGCTTGCGGATGATGGCCGCCGCGATCATCGACACGATGAACCAGAAGCCCATGACGACATCCATCGTCACCGGCCCGAAGATCGCCTGAAGCACGAGCCAGACCTGCACCCAGCCCAGATAAAGCACGCCGAACACAGCGCCCAGCACGGCGACGATCAGGGTTTCACGAAGAGTCCAGACGGATTGGTCGGGCATGGGAGCCTCCTTTGTCGTATCAGTTGGGATCGAGGAAGGCAGGCCGTCAGGCGGCCCGCGGGATCAGCGGTCGCTCGGCGAATTCGCCGAAACGGTCACGTCCATCGCCAGATGGCCGGCCTCGGCGCCGAAGCCCGTGAAGGCCTGGCCCAAGGTCTCGAAGACGGGGCCGGCGTCGCCGCGCAGGGCGGTGCAGAAGTTCTTGGACCGGTCGAACACGCCCGAATCCTTAAGGAACGCGATGCAGCCGTAGATCTCGTCCATGTGGTGGTCGATGCCGAGCGGATAGAGCGACAGCTGCGCTGCGACCGTCTGGTGCTGCAGCGGCGCGGCTGCGACGGCTTCGCGGCAGGCCGCGACACGGTCCGCAAGGCCCGCATCCCGCGGCGGTCCGGCAACAGGCGTGCACATGGGGTCGTCCGGTTCGCCCGGACAGCCACGTGAGACCGTCGCGTGCATCGTCGTGTGCACGCCCGACCGCGACGCCGCGCAGAACAGATCGCGCATCGCGGGAAACAGAATATCCGGAGGGCCGACCATCAGCGTCGACAGGGAATCCGTCTCGAGGCGCAACCGGTCGCGCCAGGGATCAAGCGACCCGATCGCCCCGAGGATGATGTCGACGAAGTCGTCCGACATCGGGTACAACGACAATTGTGCTCCGGAAAACATGCTCACCTCGCTCCGCTGGCATTACCCAGATCAGCTTGAGGGTCCGAGGACTTGCGCCCTGCATCTCAGCCCCGGCACTACGGAGCTCCCCTGTTGTTATTTGGCTATTGCAAATCCGCCATCTGAAGTCAACGGGCAGGCGCTGGAACGGCATGGCTTTCGATCTCAAAACAATCGGGCTCGGCGTATGGTCGACGAGAACTTGACGATCGTGGAGAGGTTGAGCGACCGCACGGTGATGCGGAGGCAGGCCCGGGTGCACCGTCGATCGCACGCGTCTTGCTTCCTCTGGCTGTCATCGCTTTGGAAGGCCGAGATTTTCAACGAGAAACTCGACGACCTCTTGGTTCAAGCGCGCGTGGAACGCGCCCCGGTCGAATTCCGGGGCGTCGGTGCAGGCCATCTGCCAGACGCGCGGGTTCGCCTGTTCTAGCGCGGGGTTGCAGGACGGGCGGAAGGCGAAATGTCCCGCCGCCGCGACGACATGGGCCTCGGACGGCGGCGTCAGCGTGGCGGCGAGCGGGCCGATATTGGTCTCCTCCGGCACGCGTGCGTCCTCTGCCGCGCCCCAAAGCTGGATCGCGACATCGAGGTCCACGACCTGGGCCGGATCGAACCCGAAGCCGAAGCCGGGCGCGGCGGCGACCACGGCTTGTAGCCCTGACAGGGGCGCAGGGAAGGCACCGGCGGCATCGACCACATCTGCTGCCATGCCGCTGTGGCAGACGAATTCTTCCAGTGTGGCGGCGCAGTGCGCGGCAATGCGGTCTTTTGAAGTCTACCCACCGGCGGCGGCCAGCACACTGTGGCCACCGGCGGAGAAACCGAAAGCGCCTATGCGCGTGCCATCGACATGGCCGGCGTCCGGCCAGCCGTCGCTCATGTAGTCCACGACGCGCGCGAGGTGTTGCGGGCGTTCGGTGATCCAGCGCGACGGCGGTGCTGTTTCGTCCCCGTCGGAGTTGCCAGGATGGTTAAGCGCCACGGCGATCATGCCCGCATTGGCCATGGCGCGGACCAGCGGGGCGTGACCGCCAAACCATCCGCCGTCGCCATGCGAGAGAACCACCAGCGGCAGGTCGCTGCCTGCGACGGGCGCGTGCATCGCGACGGCCTGTCCGAAGGGGGTGTTCGGTTCATCGGGAGTGGCGGCGTCGCTGGGATACCAGACCGCAGCCTCGATGGGCGGCATGTCGGCGGTGCCGCGGATCTCCACGAACTGGAAGCCGGTGGCCAGCGCCGGGAAGGCCGTGAAGATGAGAAGTGTGGCAAGACGAAGGGGCATGGGCTGTCCTTTCCGGTTGGTTGCGACGGGGTGCGGTCTGGCTCAATCGTCCGCGGCGGCCTGCGCGATGGCGCGGAAGGCGGCGACGCTCTCGTGGTCGTTGTCGTCGAAGAGTGGGTCGGCGCTGGTCTTGACGATCACCACCTCGCGGGCGGGATCGACGTAGATGTACTGCCCCCAGACGCCGATGGCGAGGAAGTCGCCCTGCGGCTCCTCCGGGATCCACCATTTATAGCCGTAGCCGAAGGTCCAGTGGCTGGCCGGGTTCTCGCCCGGTTGCAGGTGTGGCGCGGTGGGCGCGACCGAGGCCGCGACCCAGTCGGCCGGCACGATCTGCCGCCCCTCGCGTACGCCGCCGTCGAGGTAGAGGCGCCCGAAGCGGGCATAGTCGCGCAAGGTCGCGTTCACGCAGCAGAGCGCGAATTCGCGGCCCGCACGGTCGGTGCTCCAGGTCGCGTCGGCCTCGGCCCCCATCGGGCCCCAGAGGCGACTGGCGAGGTAGTCGGCGACGGGCATGCCGGTGGCCGCCTCCAGCACCAGCCCCAGCGCCATGGAATCGGAGCTGACGTAGTCGTTGTAGGTGCCGGGGTCGCGCACACGCTCGAGTCCTGCCAGCGTCTCCTCCGCTGGCACGCCCATCGCCATCGCGCGGATGAACAGCATGTTGATGTCGGACAGCGGGTTCTCGTAGTCCTCGTCGAAGGCAACGCCCGAGGACATTGTCAGCGCGTCCTCGATCGGAACGTCGTCGTAACCTGAGCCCGCGAGCGCCGGGACATAGGCGCCAATTGGGTCGCGGATGCTGGCGATGTGCCCTTCTTCCACCGCGATGCCGATCAGCGCCGAGAGCACCGATTTCGCCATCGACCAGGAGGTGAAGGGCGAGCTCGCGTCGGCGCCCTGCCGATACTCCTCGTGGGTGATCGCGCCCTCGCGGACGACCAGCAGGCCGGTGGTCTCGGTCCGGTCGAGGAAGGCGGCGAGGTCGTGGGCCGCGCCCTCGAAGGCATAGGTCTCGGGCAGCGGTGCCGGCGCACGGTCGAAGGTCCAGACATCCTCGCCGCGCGGCACGGGCCGGTCGGGGAAGACCCGGTCCATGGCGCGGAAGTTCTCCACCCGGTAGCCTTCCCAGAAGAGTGTGATGCCGGCCCAGGCCGGTGTTTGCCGCAGCCAGAGAAAGGCCGCGAGAATCAGGATGGCGAGCGTGGCGAAGGTCCACAGCGCGATGCGGGTCAGCCGGCGTGCAAGCATGGTCGTGTCTCCTTGCAAGGGGTGAGGTCTGCGGGTCAGGCGGCGACGGCGCCGCGCGTCACGCGGGCGCTCCACCAGAAGATGACGGGTGTGATCAGCGCGGTCGGCCCGAGCCACACCACCAGGTCCGGCAGGAAACCGAGGTTGACGACGCCCGCGGCGGTGATCGTGGCAATGGTACCGCCCAGCATCCGGCTCAGGTGCCGCGCGATGCGCGCCTTGCCGCTGACAGGCCCGCGCGCCCAGTCGCGCCAGTCCGCCAGCGCCAGGCTCAGCCCGATGGAGCCGAAGGCCAGCAGGATCACAGGCTGCGCGCCGCTGCCAGCTAGCACGCCCTGCGCGCCCCAGCCCAGCATCCCGATCCCGGCCAGAGCCATCACCGCGCCGCCCGCATGGTCGAGGCGCCGGGGCCGCCCGTCGCGCACCATCGCCGCGCGCCACCCGGTGAAGACGAGGTAGAGGCTGAACACCCCAACCGCGAAGAGGAACGGGTTCGGGTGCACGACCGCCAGCACCAGCGCGCTGACGCCGACGACCAGCATGGCCAGCGTGTAGATATTGCCCGAGCGCCGGTGCAGCCGGCCGCCCTTGGCGCTGCCGACGGCGATGCCGGCCGCGGCGAGCGCCGCGACGCCGGCCAGGATGTGCAGGAACAGGATCGTCTGGATCATGGGTCGATACCTCCGATGCGGGGATGTGCAGGCTTCATGATGTGACGGCGGTAGCGAAGCCGCGCCGGACCGGGCCAGCGAAGTTGCGGAAACGGTTGGGAAATTGCGCGAACGGCATGCTAGGGTCCGTTCACGATGCGCGAACGACTTGCCCGCCTTTCCCTGCGACTGGGCCCGCCGATCGGCGTGGGCCTCGTGCTGGGACTGATCGGGCCGTTCGGGACGTTCGACCTCATGCCGACGGCGCCAAGGCTGGCCTATTGGCTCGCGGTCATCTCCGTGAACTGGCTTCTGGCCGATGCCGTCCTGCGGCGGCTGGATGCGTTGGCGGGCGACCGGATGCCGATACCGCGGCTCACGGTGCCGCTTGTCGGCGCCTGCCTCGCTGCCGTGCCCGCGACCGGGGTGGTGGCGCTGGCAAACGGGCTGTCGGGGATCGGCTGGCCCGATAATGTCGCCGTCCTGTTCGGGCGGGTGCTGCTGCTGCTCGCCGCGATCTCGCTGCCGGCCTACACGTGGGAGGACATGCAGGAGCGGATCGCGGCCATGCCCGATCCCGCACCGCCCGAAGGCGCATCGTCAGGTGGCCAGCCTGAGGAGATCGAGGCCCGGCAACCGGGTGCGGACAGCCTCTCGCTGTTCGCGGCGCGCCTGTCCGCGCCGCTCGGGGGGCGGCTGCTCTGCCTCGAGATGCAGGACCACTACCTCAAGATCCATCATTCCGGCGGATCCGAGATGATCCTGTGCCGCATGGAGGACGCCACGCGCGAACTGGGAAGCCTCGGCCAGCGCGTCCACCGCTCATGGTGGGTGGCCGCCGATGCCGTGGAGGGCGTTGAGCGCGAGGGCCAGCGCATCCTCCTGCGCCTGACGGATGACCGACGCGTGCCTGTGGGTCGCTCGTTCCGCCCTGATCTCAAGGCCGCGGGCTGGCTGTAAAAGCCGCGGCTCTCCGCCCTTATTCTCGTTACGCTCTGGTCGAGCGGCTGCGCGACGGGCGCTTCTGACATCGGGGCATGGGGGCACGTCCGTCGGTCGTCGTGTACAGCCAGGAGTTCCAGGTGCGGGCTACCAGGTTACCGGTGAAGCTGCCGGAACGTTCGGCGATCACAAAAATGCGGGCGAACCGATTTGCGGTGCGGGTGCAAGCCACGTGCCGCTGGGCGCGAGAGCTACGCTTGCGCAGTACTCGAAAAGTGTCCCCTCACGCTATTCAATAAGTGTCTCGTGCTTCAGAATGATGAAAGTCATTCAGCGGTTTCGCGGATTTCGAAGATCGTCGTTTCCCCGAGCTTCTCGACAAGAGACCGCTCGACTTCCGCCATCACGCTGGAGACGCGGTGATGAAAGGCATGCGCTACCTTGCAGTCGTGAGTCGTGTCGTCGGCTTCCGCTGAAGCGAGGCGTTCGTCGAGCGCGAGGTAAACGTCTGCCAGAGTGATTTCCTTTGGCGACCGTGCGAGGCGCCAGCCGCCGGAATGGCCACCTTCCGACACGAGAAGACCGGCCTCGCGCAAGCTGCCCAGGACGCGACGCACGACGACCGGGTTTGTCCCCGCATGTGCGGCGATGTCGGCAGACTTTCGGACGCGATCCGGCTCTCCGGCCATGTGGCCCAGCGTGTGAAGGGCGAGTGACAGGCGACTGTTGCGTTTCATGGCTTGGCTTTCGATCTCATGGTTCTTCCGTAACTGTGACGGTTGCGCATATCCAGTAACTTGAGTAGTTACACAATCTGAATCAGTCACCCCGGAAAGCATGCCCATGTCCGACGACCGCCTTCCTGTCACCGTTCTCTCCGGCTTTCTCGGGGCCGGCAAGACGACGCTTCTGAACCGCGTGCTGAACAACCGCGAGGGGCGGCGCGTCGCGGTGATCGTCAACGACATGTCGGAGGTGAACATCGACGCCGATCTCGTGCGTGCCGACAGCCCGCTGTCGCGCACCGACGAGACGCTGGTGGAGATGTCGAACGGCTGCATCTGCTGCACGCTTCGCGATGATCTCCTGCAGGAGGTGCGCCGGCTCGCCTGCGAGGGGCGCTTCGACTACCTGCTGATCGAATCCACCGGCATTTCCGAGCCGCTCCCCGTCGCCGCCACTTTCGACTTCCGCGATCCCGAGGGCGAAAGCCTGTCGGACGTGGCGCGGCTCGACACGATGGTGACGGTCGTCGATGCGGTGAACCTGCTGCGCGACTACTCCAGCCACGATTTCCTGCGCGACCGCGGCGAGACGATGGGCGAGGAGGATGACCGCACCCTGGTCAACCTCTTGGTCGAGCAGATCGAGTTTGCCGACGTGGTGATCCTGAACAAGGTCGCCGACGCCGGCCCCGAGTGCACCGATGCCGCGCGCAAGATCATCCGCAGCCTGAACGCCGATGCGCGCATTATCGAGACCAACCATTCCGACGTTACCGCCGAGACGATCCTCGACACCGGTCTCTTCGATTTCGAGAAGGCAAATGAGCATCCGATGTGGGCGAAGGAGCTATACGGTTTCGCCGACCACGTGCCCGAGACCGAGGAATACGGCGTCGCCTCCTACGTCTATCGCGCGCGGCAACCGTTCGAGCCGGAGAAGATCCTCGCTGTCCTGAATGGCGACATGCCCGGCGTCATCCGCGCCAAGGGGCATTTCTGGATCGCGACGCGCCCCGAGTGGGTCGCGGAATTCTCGCTCGCCGGCGCGCTGTCGTCCGTGAAGCCGCTCGGCACATGGTGGGCCGCCGTCCCCCAAGAGCGCTGGCCCGACCACGACAGCGCGCGGGCCTATATCGCGCAGCACTGGGTGGAGCCCTGGGGCGACCGGCGGCAGGAGCTTGTCTTCATCGGCGCGGGTATCGACTGGCCGCGCCTGAAGGCCCGTCTCGATGCCTGCCTGCTGCCCGAGCTCCTGGCGCCAGCGCCGGATGCGCTCCCGGACCTGCCCGATCCCTTCCCGATCTGGCGGCGTGCGGAGGCGGCATGACCCTCGTTCGAGAGATCGTAAGTGATGTGGCGATTGGCGTTGGCGTCGCGGACAGGCCCGAGGGGCTCTCGGCGCTGCATCGCCCCGGCTGCGCCGCCGCGATCTGGCGACGGCAGCCCTTGCCGGGGTTCCAATCGTGGATCGACGGGCTCGATCCGGACGTCCTGCCAAGGGCCCGGGTGATCCTGCGGCCCGACGCCGTCCGCAACGCCGCGTCGGAGGTCTGCGAGGCGTGTGGCACCCCCGTCGGCGCGGAGCGAGACCGTCTCGTGGACGACATAGCGGCGCTCGCCGACATCTTTGCCGTGCTGATGCAGGCGCGCTGGCTGCGCCTGCGGCTCGACGTGGTGACGACGAATGCCTGCTGGAAGTTTCATATCGACGCCGTGACGGCGCGGCTGGTCTGCACCTACCGGGGCACCGGCACGCAATACGGCACCTCGACCGACGGAGCCGAGCCGCGCCGGATCTTCACCGTGCCGACAGGCGCCCCGATCGTGCTGCGCGGCACGCGCTGGCCCGAACGCCCGCGCTCGGGGCTACTGCACCGCTCGCCCCCGATCGAGGGTACCGGCGAGACGCGGGCGGTGCTTGTCCTCGACCCTGTCGACGATCCGGAGGAGGCGGTCTGATGCGCGGCAATCGCGGCCAGACAAGCCTCAAGCTCAAGCGTCGCACCGAAGACCCGATGCGGGACTATGACCGGCTGCCGCCCGAGCTGCGCGCCTGGCTCGCCGAGGCCGTCCTGCCTTGGCGGCCCCGATCCGTGCGCCGTGCCTTCGACCGCGCCGTCGCGCGGACGCGGAACCGCGCGCGCGCCCTCGAGGAGCTCGACCGGCTTCAAGAACGGCTGGTGGCGAAGGACGCGCGGGCGGTCTGGGGTGACGCGCATCCCTGTGTCTCGACCCCCGGTGGCCGATGATGCGCATCCCGGTCACCATCCTCACCGGCTTCCTCGGCGCCGGGAAGACCACGCTCTTGAACCGCCTGATGACGCAGCCGGGCTTTGGCGACACGGCCGTCATCGTCAACGAGTTCGGAGAGGCGGATCTCGACGGGCTGCTGGTCAACCATGTCGAGGACCGCGCCTTCGCCTCCACCACCGGATGCCTGTGCTGCACCGTCTCGGGGGATGTGCGGTTCACGCTCTTGCGCCTGCTAGACGAGGCGGATCGTGGCGTCGGACCGATGTTCAGCCGCGTCGTTATCGAGACGACGGGACTTGCGGATCCCGGTCCGATCCTGCGCACCTTCATGTCGACCCAGCGCATGCTGGACCGCTTCGCGATCAACGGCGTAGTGACGCTGGTCGATTCCGTGAACGGTGCTGATGCGATTGACCGGTTCGAGGAAGCGCAGCGCCAGGTCGCCGTCGCGGACCTGATGATCCTCACGAAAGGCGACCTGGCGGGGGACCACGATGCGCTGCGGCAAAGGCTCGCGACGCTGAACCCCAACGCGCGTCACCTGACGGCCGAGGAGACGACGGCGGGCGCCATGTTTTCTCTGGCCGCGTTCGACCCGGCCGGACAGCCGCCCGACGTGCGCGCCTGGCTGCGGTTCGACGCGTCCGAAGCGCATGGCCACGAGCACCATCACGATGACGAACACCACCACGATCACTCCCACGACGTGAACATCCACGGCGCGACAACGGCCTTTTGTTTTTCGGCGGAGGAGCCGATCGCGCCAGCTGCGCTAGAGACTGCCATCTCGGCGCTTCAGGCGTCGCTCGGCGCCGATCTGCTGCGTATGAAGGGGCTGATCGAAATCACCGATCATCCCGCCACACCCTGCGTGCTCCATGTCGTCGGACATGTCGCGAGCCCGCTGCGCAGGCTCGACGGCTGGCCCAAGGGGATCGATGCGACGCGCGTCGTGATGATCGTCGCCGGCCCCGGCCGCCATGCCGCCCCTGAGATGCTCACCCGCTTCCTGCCGGAACTGAGCCCCTTCAGTCCAAGCAAGTCGAGCCGACAGCTTGAGCCGTCGAAGAAATAAAAACAATGACTTAGGGTGGAGAACGTTGAATCCTAGTCCCGTCCCCTCCGCCATTCATCCCGACATCGAAAAAGTCGCGAGGTTCCTGCTGGTTTTCTGGCGCGCTGGACACGTTCGTCTTGCACGTGATCGAGGGCTTCGCGTCAAGTTTCTTCGTCATGCGCCGGGTTCCGGTGGCCACGTATCACTGGACAAAGTCATCCGCTGTTGCTTCGATAATTCCGGGCCATGGCCTTACCGGGGCAACGTGCGTGGACTCTCGACAACTCAGATACTTCCGCCAGATCGTCGAGCATGGCTCGATGAGCGCCGCCGCGCGCAATCTCGGGGTGGCGCAACCCTCGCTGTCCCAGCTCGTCCGGTCGCTGGAGTCGACCGTCGGCACGGAATTGCTGCTGCGCTCCTCCGGCGGGGTTTTCCCAACCGAAGCCGGCGAGCGGCTGAACGATTATGCCGCCCGGATCGAGCGTCTGCTCGAGGATGCCCGCTCGGAGGTGATGGGGATCGGGGCCGTCCCCGCCGGGCGGGTGACCTTCGGGATGCCGCCGTCGATCTGCATGGCACTGTCCATCCCCATGTCCGAAACGCTGCGGGTGGAGTTGCCCGATATCCAGTTCTGCGTCACCGAGGCGATGACCGGCCACCTGCGCGAATGGGTCATGAGCGGCGAGATAGACATGGCGATCCTTTACGACAACACCGGGCTTGGCGACTGCACCTCCTCGTTCCTGCTGACCGAGGATCTGTGGTTCTACTCGGCCGCCGATGACTGGCCGTTCGATACCCCGCCCGGCGCGCCGATTGACCTCAAGGACGCGATTTCCAAGGACCTCGTCCTGCCGTCAAAGCGCCACGGCTTGCGGATCTTCATAAACCGCGCGGCCCGGTCCGAATGCTCCGAGCCCATCACCGTGACGCTGGAAATGGATTCCCTGCCGCAGATCAAGTCACTCGTGGCGCGCGGCAGCGGATACACCATCATATCACCCGCCGCGGTTCTGGATCTGGTCGAGGACGGCAAGCTGCTTGGCAGCCCAATCCGCAACCCGCGGCTTAGCCGGAAACTCTACCTCGTCCGCTCGTCCGTGAGCCGCATCACGGCCGCAAGTCGCGCGACGGAAGAAAGCTGCCGGGAAGTGATCGGCGATCTCGTGACCCGGGGCATCTGGCAAGCCAACCTTGCCTGAGGCTATCCACGCGGCATGATGCGGCCGAGCGCGCGCGCGCGCAATCCGTCGAGACCGTCGAGAAGCGCCCAGATCTCGCGCCCTGTGTCCCCGAGCACTGCCTGCGCCTTGCCGCGCAGCCTCCGGGCGAGAACATCCTCGTCCAGCGGCACGTCAAGATCGTGGCGCAACCCTATCTCGCGGCCGTCCGCGAGCGTCAGCAAGACGTCCGCCTGTGCATCGCTCAGTGCCGGGTCGGCATCCACCGTTACCCTGTCCGCGAAAGCGGCAAGCGCGGGATCGGAAGCCAGCGCGTCGGAGTAGAGGCGATCGCTGCCGGTTTCGTCACCGCGCAGAACCATGCCGGCCAGCCACTTGTAGGAAAATTTCACCTCCAGCCCGGTCCGCGGCGACGGGTTGTTGCAGACCTTCAGCCATCGCGGCGCCGTCCGCAACCGCAACGATGCCACGTCGTCAAGGGTCACGCGATGATCGGCCCGGGCGCTTATCAGGGCTTCGATCATCGCGTGCAGGCCATGGCAGCAGGCATGCAGCTTGTACTTGTTGTCCTCGAACAGAAAGGTCGCGGGCGGCGGCGACGCCCAGCCGGCGTCCGGATCGGCCTTGGGCGTGTGTGTCTCGACAAAGCCCTGCATGCCCATCAGCCCGTCATCCGCCGATGTGAAGCCACCCCGCGCAAGCTGTGCGCATTCGACCCCGTTGGCGGCCGCGATCCCGGCGTTGTACGGCTTGCCCATCGTGCCGAACTGGGATTTCAGCCCGGATGCCCGCGTCGCGCAAAGCCCGAGGGCCGCGCGCAGTTCCGTTTCGGTCAAACCGTAAAGGCGGCCCGCCGCAAGCGTGGCGCCGAAGGCGCCTGCCGTCGCCGTCTGGTGAAAGCCCAGATTGTAATGCGCCGCACCCAGAACCATACCGATCCGTATTGCGGCCTCGGCACCGACAAGAAACGCCTCGATCACCGCCCGGGCATCGGCATCGATGTCCTCTCCCACCGCCAGCGCCGCGGGATAGATCCCCACGGAAAGGTGCCCGACATGGGCGAAATGGGTGTCGTCGTAATCGAGGGCATGACTGGTCGCCCCGTTGACCAGCGCCGCCATGCGCGGTGGGGCCTTTTGCGCCCCGCAGACCGACGCGACGGGCTTGCCGCCCTCCTCGGCCGCGAGCGCCCGCAATTTGCCTGCGACGGGTTCGTTGCGCCCGGCGACACAGCAGGTCGTCCAGTCCAGCAGCGAATAGCGGGCCAATTGCAAGGCGCGGCGCGGCATCTCTTCACCGGGCATGCGGGCCAGCCGGGCCAGATTGTCGATGAAACTCATGTGCAGGCTCCCGCGGTCAGTGTGGTACCGGGCAGGCAATAACACGGGGCCGCGGGGCGGAGAAGGCGCGGGACATGCCCCATTCGCGGACAACCGCATGGCATAGGCTGGTATTATGTCACGCCCCGCCGGAGCGTGTCGGCTCTGGCCGTCGGCCAAGCCGTGCGGCTATACAAGACGCAAACAGCTAGGAGATGACTTCGATGACGGCGCCCGATGATCCCGACCTGCTGCCCGCCTATCCAAGGGCGCTTGGGGTGGAACTCGGCGACTGCACGCCCGAGCGCGTCACTGGCAGCCTGCTCGTCACCGCCGATCACGGCAACCGCAACGGCGTGATGCATGGCGGCGCGATAATGGCTTTCGCCGACAGCCTCGGCGGCGTAGCAAGCGCCCTGTTGATGACCGGCGACGACAAGACCACGACGCTGGAGAGCAAGACGAACTTCCTGCGCCCCGTCGCCATCGGCGAGCGTATCACGGCCCGGTGCGAGCCAATCCATTCGGGACGCAAGACACAGGTCTGGAAGACCACCGTTTTCCGCCAGGACGGCAAGCCCGCCGCGGTAACGATCCAGACGCAGATGACGCTCAGCTGGCAAGGGCCGGCCTGAGACCGGCCCTTAAGAGGCCTTCTTCGTCACGCGCTCGAGCCCGGCCGCCAGCCAGTCCGGCGTGCGCCGGTCCTCGGGCTCGCCGAGGGTTATGGGCCTGATCCGCTCCGACGAGGTGCGTCCGAACCCGATGCGGTATGCGAACCACCAGACGAGCACGACCCCAAGCAACCAGAACAGGATCTGCCAGACCCAGAGCGACGGCACGCCCAGCTCTGCCTGCCGCTCGGTGAAAATAGGGTCACTGAAGAAAGTGTTGCCAAGAATCGCCCCCGGCCCGTAGGCAAGAAAGCCCCACAGCAACATGAGCGACCACAACAGCGCGCGTCCGCCGGTCTGTTTCGGCGGAAGCGCGGCGGCCATGGCATCGTGTAGCCGGTCGCGCTCGAACCTGTCGGGCGCGCGCAGGGTCGCGGCCGAGCTCAACAGGACGAAAGCAAGGTTGAACACCAACCCCCAGGCGGCCGAATGGATCGTGAGCGGCCAGCGCCCCCATGGCAGTTCGACGAAAAGCGCCTCGAACAAGACGAGCCCCAGAGGTTCGGTGAACACGACGACGAGACATCCTATGGCCAGTCCCGCCAGCACGGCGCCGCGGCTGATGATGCGAAGAAAGCTCAGCCCCAACAGCGCGGGCAGGAGTTGGACCGAAAGGGGCAGCGCCACGCTGCCGGCAATGGCGCAAACCAGGGGGGCGAAACCGGCCGCGAGCGCGACGAAGAAAAAGGCAAAGCCGAGTGCGATGCGGTGGCCCAGACGTGCACCACGCGCACCGAGATGCGGGAACAGATAGGTCAGCACGAGCTCTCGCATGATGAGTATGGCCCCGCTCGTGACGAAGAAACTGACCGCGAGCAGGGCACCGACCATCATCATCAGCAAGAGCCCCGCACCTGCCAGCGGCTCGACCTCGAACATCGATCCGGCCAGCGCAAGCGGTCCGTCGGGCATCCGCGCAGCCAATACCGGAGCGGCAAGAACGAAACAGCCCGCCATGAATCCCGCCAGCAGCCAGACGGTCGACACGCCCAGCCCCCTGCCCCCGGGCGCCGTCTGACCAAGATACAGCACCCCGGGGCTGAACACGATGCCCAGCAAGGCGACGATGGCCGAGACGATCCCGGCCGCGGTGAATATGCCGCCGGCTGGCATGGCCTTGCCCACGCAGGCAGAGTTCTGCAGCACGCCCGGTATGCGATCCCACAGCATGCCCTCGTCCACGGCAATCCGGCGGAAGGGGTATCCCGGCCCGGCCGAGGTCACCTCGTTGAACACCGCGAGGGACGGCAGAAGAAGTGCGAGAAGGATGGAATACATGGCAAGGATCATCACGGTCGCCCGCCAGCCCCCGATGATCGCGGGGAAAGCCAGCGCAATCGCGATCAACCAAACGCCTGCCGCCCGCGGAACGAGTCCCTCCGTGGAGGCGTCCAGCAGAACCGCCACCGAGGACAGGATATGCCCGGCAAAGGGCAGCGCGAATAGCAACGTGATCCCCATGACAACGACCCTGAGCGCCACGGAGTCGTAAAAACGGCCCAATGCCTCCCCGGGGGTCGAAAGCCCGGCCACCCGCGTGGCGAGCCATAGCCGGTTCCAGACCAGCAAGGCGGCAATGGCAACGAGCACGAACCCGGCAGCAACGTGCGAGGCCTGCAGACCAAACCGTCCGATCATGGCGAAATGCCGCTCTACCCCGAGCGCGGCCGCCGCCAACCCGGGCAAAAGGAACATGACGGCCCAGCCGGGCAAGCGATGCCCGGCGTCGGCAAATGCCTGCGGCGGCGCGCCGAGCCGCGCCGTGCGGGCGGCAAGATAAACGCCATAAAGTGCCAGCAGCACCAGGAGACTGAGAAGCAGCGGGGTCACCTCCGCCCTCCCCTGTGCGGCAGGCGCGAGGCAGGCCGCAGGTTGTTGTCGCGGATGACGTCGAACCGCTCGAAGGCCCCGCGCGGCCCGAAGGCGATCAAGAGATAGACGACCACCGTGACGACCAGAGACACCAGGCCAAGCCCGACCGGGAGCACGACACTCCGGGTGATCTCGGCGGGGGCAAGAAGCACCGTCAGCAGCAGCGTCACGATCGCCGCCGCAAACACCACGAGGCCGAGCGCCGTCTCGCCGCTGGTGAAGCGCGTCTTGAGGACGGTATTGATGATGACATGACCGACGAACCCGAGGATGATCCCTCCGAATCCCGCGCCGATCCACCAAGCGCCGCCGCCCGTGACGCCCTTGTGGAGCAAACCGGCGGCCAACAGGGCCGCCGGTGACCAGACCGCCATCACCAGCCCGTGCCGGTCGAGACGGTCATAGAGTTGGCTCTCGCTCATCGGGTCGTCACCTTGCGTTGTCAGTCATCCTTGGCCCCCGGTTTTTCAGCCCCGGGCTTCGTCTCGGGGAAGTTCCGGAACGACATGCCGCCGGCGGACCCGAGGTTCTTGAGCGGAAGCCCGATTTCCTCCATCAGGCCGTCCACGAACGCCACCTGCGTGCGATACTTCATGGCCGAGTTGACCACCGAGTCGGAGACGCTGCCGCCGCCGGCCGGGCCGCCCTCCCCGGTTCCCGCGCCGCCATGGGTCTCGGACGGGCTGTTGAGCCCGGGCAGGCCATCCACCTGCAGTATCTTGATCGAGTCGATGTTCTCCATCGGCTTGACCTGCTCGCGGATGATCTCGGGCAGTCGGTTGACCACGGATTCGAGGATCGCGCTGCGGCGCGCTTCGTCATTGCGCATGTTCTCCGCCTCGTTGAGCTTGCGGTGGCCCTCCGCGTCGACGCCGTAACGGCATTCGGCGGCGCGGGCCTCGGCCATTTCGCCCTCGGCCCTCTGTTCACTCGCGCTCTTTTCGGCCTCGGCCTGCTTCACCAGCCGGATCGTTTCGCGCTGCGCGCGTGCCTCGGCCTCGATGACCTCGATTGTCTTGGCGCGATTGGCCTTCTCCGAGGCGCGCGCGGTATCGACCTGTTCTTCCGTCTGGGCGAGGACCTTTTGCGCCTCTGCCTCGTTGGTGCGGGCCACCGCCTCGTCGATCGCCTTGTTGACCACCGCGATCAGACGCTCCTTCTCGGCCAGGTCGATCTCCATCTGGCGCTCGATGTCAAAGCGCTCGATATAGCGCCGCGCGGCCACGCGCAGCTCCTCCACTTCGCGGTCGGCAACGATGCGCGCGTCCTCCACCTCGCGGAAACTCGCCGTTTCGGCCAGCTTGATCTTGTGTTCGCGCTGGATTTCGCGCGCCCGGATGTTTTCCTCCGTCTGGACGCGCTCGCTTTCCACGGCCAGTTTCTTGGCCAGAACGGCCCGTTCCTGTTCGGTCTGCGACTCCTCGACGGAGATGCTGACCTCCTTTTCGCGGGCCACGCCGGCCAGTTCGATGAACTTTTCGGTATTGATCCGGGCATTCTCGATCTCTTGGCGGGACAGGTATTCCGCATTCTGGATCTCGGCGTTGCTCTTGGCCTCGTATGTCGCGACTTCCAGACGCGACTTGATCTCGGCCTGGCGCACCTCCTGCTCGCGCTCGATCCGTTCGGATTCCACTTGCCTGCGGGTCTGGATGCGTTCCGTCTCCAGCCGGGTCTTGGCGGTGATGTCCGCAAGCTCGGTATCGCGCTGGCGCTCGATCTCGAAGGACTTGATCTCGTTGTCACTGCGGATGCGCGCCTCGTCGATGGCGCGGGACTTGGCGATCTTGACGCGCTCGGCTTCTTCCTCGGCCCTGGTACGCGCCTGCGTGATCGCGATTTGCGAAGTGGAGCGTTCCGCCTCGATCTCGGCGGCCTGCTGAGATCTGCGGGTTTCAAGATCCCGGCTCTGGTCTAGCCGGACATATTCGAGGTCGCGGTCAATCTCGATAACGCGCTGTTCGGCCTCGAAATCGCGCGTCTTGATCTGAACCTTGGTTTCGTTCTCGATCTGGTTGCGCAACTTGCGGCGCTCCTCGGTTTCGCGCACGATGAGGGTAAGACCCTCGGAATCGAACGCGTTCGACGGGTCGAAAACGGAAATGTCGGACTGGTTGAGAGCGGTCAGCGACGCAGTCTCGAGTTCCAGCCCGTTCTTTTCGAGAACACCCTCGAGCAACCCTGTGACCTGCCGGACGAAACCGCCCCTGTCCTGGTGTATCTCGTCCATCGTCATCGACGCCGCCACCGAGGACATCGCGTCCACCAGCCGCCCCTGGATCACCTCCTTCAACGCCATGGGGTCCTGCGTGCGGGCCCCCAGCGTACGCGCCGCCGCCGACACCCCTTCCTCGGTCGCAACCACCCTGACGAAGAACTCGGTCGTTATGTCGATCCGCATCTTGTTCTTGGTGATGAGCGACTGTTCGCCTTGCCGGCGTATCTCGATCGGGATCGCGTTCATGTTGACGACGGTGATGTCGTGGATGATCGGGATCACGAGCGCCCCGCCGCCCATGACGACGCGCTCGCCGCCCGAGCCAGTACGGACGAAGCTCTGGTCCTTCGAGGAATGGCGGTAGAGCCAGTGCAGCAGGTATACCCCGACTGCGATCAGGATCGTGACGAGAATGACGATTGCGATGATATCGGCACCGGTCATGACGTTTTGTTCCTTCCTTAGCGCCGGAGGCGGTCAGTAACGGTCCTGGCCGGCCACGGCCACGACGATGAGAGACGGAATGATGAGGTTTACCATGTCGAAGGTACTGTAGAGCACGATGATGCCGCCGGACTGGCCGACCCCGATCACCACGTCGACGAAATGCAGTATCGGGTAGATCGCCCAGCCGACCGTCATCAGAAGCCGAATCCAGAAATAGCCGAGCTTGACCGCGCGCGACGCCTTGCGCACGGCCTCGGCCATCGCGCCGAAATACATCTCGCCGAGAATGTACAGCCAGAACCCGATCGACAGGAGCGCCCCGAGCGTGGGATTGAAGAAACCGGCATCGCCCAACCATCGCCCGAACACCATCAGGAGTGCCGCACCGGTTGTCCGCCAGAAGACACCGACCGGGACGCTGCCCTGCGTTCTCGCGTAGAAATACATGGCCGCGACCTGAAGCGGGTGCACGGTGTACCACGCCGAGAAGCGCACCCCCGCGCTGGCCTCTCCGCCGGACAGCCAGTAGCCCGCCGCACCGGCATAGTAGACCGCCGTCACGAGGCAGGCCGTCCCGACGAGGCCCTCGGGCACCCGCCATCGCTCGTTCGACCAACTGAGACCGACATAAGAGATCATGGCCGCGGAGAGGCTCATCAGCGCGAGGCCGGTCAGGGCGGTGGCGACCACGTCGGCCGAAGTGAAGAGTGAAGTGAACATCGCGATTCCTCAGACGGTGGCCCGGATGTGCGGTGACCGCCCGTAAAGGGCGACCATCGGCAGGATCAGCAGACCGAAGATGAACTGTTGCCATTCGTACTCGAGCCCGATGCCCTGCAGGAAAGACGTCAGGACCTGCAGCACGAGAACACCGATCACGGTGAAGCCGTAGCCCCCGCTTCCGCCGAGCAGCGACGTGCCCCCGATCACGACAGCGGCAAGGGTTGTGAAAAGATACGGATCCCCGACACCGATGAACGCGCCCCCGGACCATCCCAGTAGCAGCGAGCCGGTCAGAGCTGCGAACACCCCGGAGATGGTGTAGCATCCCACCCAGTACTTGAACTCGCTGACGCCGATCAGGCTGGCCGAGCGGCGGTTCCCGCCGAGCGCATAGAGGTTGCGCCCCCACGCCGTTGTCCGCAGACCGATGATCAGCACAACCGCGATGATGATCCAGATCGCGATGGTGGGCGGGAAATTCATGCCGATGAACCGCCCGTTCATCGCGGCGAGGTTGGACAACCATTTCGGCACCGTGCCAAACACGTTGCCGGCAAACTGGGAGCCGATCGATGTCATGATCTGGGTAAAGCCCGCCAGCGCGAAACCCGAGCCCAGCGTCACGATCAGGGCCTGTCCCTGCAGTCTGTAGCTCATGATGCCGTTGAGCAGCCCCACGACACCGCCCAGCACGAGGATGAAACCGAAGGCAACGAAAGATGGCACGCCAAGCGTGATGAGAAACAGAAGCGCGATGTTCGACGAGCCGATCACGAAGGGAATCGACAGGTCGAGCCCCCCGAGAAGGGCCACCATTGTCTGCCCGACGCTGGCGATCCCCAGAAAGGCGGCAAAGAGCAGGATCGCCTTGATGTTCGGACCCGAAAGAAAGCCCTCTATCGAGAACGCGGATATCACGATCAGGGCAAACAGAACGATTAGCCCGATGAAGGCGCTTCGGCCGGAGGCGAAAAAGCCCGAAACCTTGAACGCGAAGACCAGGATGAGTTCCAGCACGAGAAAACCGATCAGGTTCTTGATCGAACGGAACTCGGGGATCGCCGCAGTGACCAGCAGGTAGAGGACCAGCAGGCCGGACATGGCCAGGATCAGGACGCGGTTGTTGCGCCACAGCGTACGCACGCGCCCGCTGCGTTCCTCCTGCTCTGACTCTGTCTGCTCCGCTTTCGCGGCTGCCTGCGCCTCGAAAGACGCCGCGATGTAGTTGAGCAGCAGGAACAACACCATCGCCGTGACGATGGTGAACAGGATGACGCGCTGCGCCGCCATCTCCTGCGCGAACCCGACCCCGAGCCCGATTGCCGCCACCACTAAAGACACGCCGATGTTGAGCCAGATCAGGGCGATGGACTTCGGGATCGGCAGAGCCGAACCCCGTTCACGGGTTTGCGGTTTCGCGCTCATCGACCCCCTCCGAACAGGGTTGTCTCAGGTTGAACGATGATCGCGACGAAAAGCGCGATCAGCAACGCAGCCACGAACAGATAGAGAAACGGCCCCATCCGCCGCGCACCGGCCTCCGCGTCGGCCAGCCGGGCGGCGAAAACGAACGCGATGGCGGCGAGCCCCGCGACGAGCGCGAAGGCCTGCACCGGTGATATCGGGAAACCGTCGGCAGCGACCCGCGCCGGTTCTATCAGGAAATACCTGGTGGCGGTCGCGCCCTCGACAGCGGACGGGGCCACCTCGGCATACGTGTCGTAGGTCGCGACCTGGAGCATGATGCTGATGACGACGACGCCGAGCACGAGGAACGCGCTCCAAGGTGAAATGAAGCTCACGTAACGGGCGATAACGGGAACCAGCAGCGTCAGCAACAGCGACAGCACGAGGATGATCCCGTAAACCATCTCCGTCATGAAGGCCTGGATCGCCCCGAAGTTGAAGGTCGCCAGCACATAGCCGATCAGCCAGAGGCTGACCGCGCCAAGCAGCGCGCCCGTCACCCCGCCGCGCCCCCCAGAAAGCGCAACCCCCCCGAGCACGAGAGCGGTGATGGCGGTCAGCGTCATGTTCTGACCCTGCGTCGGGTCGCCCGAAGAGATCAGGGCGGTATAACAGATCGCCCCGAGCCCGACATAAATCCCGGCAATGAGATGGGCGCCGATGCGCACGATGTCGGTCCGCACCCCCGAGGTCCACGCTGCGCGCTCGTCGTAGCCCATCATCTTGAGGTTCGTGTAGAACGTGGAGGCGGTAAAAAGGTACCATCCCAGCGTCGCGATGACGAGGATCAGCAAGATGGGTGAAAAAATGGTGGTGCCGGCGCCCCAGCTCATCATGAATTCCGGCGCCACGCCGCCGGGCCGCGGCATGATCACGAGGTTAATGCCGGTCAGCGCCAAGAAGCCCGACAGCGCGACAATGATCGGCTGCACCCGGACCACGATCACGACAAGCGCGAACAGAAGCTGGTACAGCATCCCCAGCCCGATCGCCACGATGAAGGTCGCGATCGGGCTGGACAGATACCCCGCGGTGCTGAGCTGGACCACCACGACGTTTATGAAGGCCAGAAGCGGCCCCACGGCAAGATCGACCGTGCCGCGCCCGGCAACGGCCAGTACCATCAGCGCATAGGTGGCGAGGATCACCGGCGCGGCCACGATGATCGCGCTGCCGATGCCGGATTCCGACACCAGGCTCGGCCCCCGTATGACGGCCGTTCCCAGAAGTGTGGCCATCAGGACGATGGGCACCAACAGGTAAGCGTTGGATGATGATGCGCGTGATGCCATGTTTCTCGCAGCCGGTGTCTCGCGCCCTTCTCGGGCCGCCGATCAGAGGTCGATCACGCGGCGGTCGCTCTTGCTTTCCGCCGGACGGCCCCGCGTGCCGCCATCGGTCCCACGGGATGACCAGTCGCGTGCGCTGTTGCCCCGCCGTTCGGGATCGTTCTGCACGATCTTCTTGAGCACCGGCGTGATCACCTCCTTGAACTTGTCAGGGTCTTCCGATGTCGGGAAATGCCCCCCGCTGAAGATGATGCATTCGCTGTTCTTGACCTTCTCGGCGGTGCGTTGCGTCATCTCGGGCGTGCAGGCGAAATCGTATTCCCCCGTCAGGAAATAGATCGGTACCTTGCCCGAGATCTTGTGCACCTTGTCGCGGTAATCGCTGTCGACCGAATAGTAGTAAAGGTCACCCTTGAAGATGCCCGGACCGCCCTGCGCATAGTACCACCATGTCTCCCAGCGGTACTCATCCGGGCTGTCGGGCGCCATCAGGCCGAAAGTGGCCGTCGCGCATGCCTCGCCGCCATGGATGGCCGGATGGTGCAGCGGATCGATCCACCAGCCCGGCGAATGATCGCAACCTTCGAGCGCGATGAGCGCGGAATACTCGTTCTCGTAGCGCAGTGCCAGTTCAAGGCAGATGTTGCCACCCATCGACTGCCCCATCACGACCGGCTTGTGCAGGTCCAGCGCGCGGCAGAATTCGAGAATGAATTCCGAGTAGAAGCTCGTGGTCAGCTTGTACTCGTCCTCCATCAGGTGAAAACCTTCCGGTGGCAGGGACTTGCCATGCCACGGCAGGTCGAATGCGATCATGCGGAAATTGGAATTGATGTCGGGGTCGCTCAGCTGATGCCGGTACTCTCGGGCATCTGCCCCGGCGGTGTGCAGGCAGACCATCGGAATGCCCTCCCCGGCTTCTTCATAGTAGGTCCTGTACGTCTTGCCCTGACAGGTGATGTAGACGTAGCGGCCGACGATCGGATCATGCTTGTTCATGGCTCGCTCTCCTCAAACTTCGCGCATCAGCGCCAGCATCCATGTCAGCGCCCGCAGGTTCTGCCAAAAGGTCAGCTGGTTGCCTTCGATGTGAAGCTGCTTGTGCAGCGGGTGCGCCATCGCCCAGATGTCATTGAACATGGGCGGCGGCATCTTCTGGCTGAACTTGGACCACGCGGTCGACGGCGCGCGCAGCGCGAACTCGTAGCCGAGATCCGACGGCTCCAGCCCCTCGGAAATCTTCTCGATCTTCCCCTTGCGGACCTCCAGCAGGTAATCGGTGTAGTCCACGCCCAGAACGAACCGGGCATTGAAGAACCGTCCGATCCGGGGCAGGACGCGATCCTCGTTCACAAGACGCGCCCAACGTTCGACCCATTCCAGGTCGAAGGCGTTTCTGCTGCCAAATTTGCTCATTCTTCTCTCCTGTCTATGAGGCCGCGGGCAGCGCCGCTTTGGCCGGGCCGTAGGTTGCGGTGAAACTGGCGTGCTCGATGGTGAGTGGCAGGATCGCCTGCGCGAAGGCGGGCAAGTCGGCATCGGGCGCCAGATCGAGCGAGCGGGTCTTCAGCGCGTAGAGTGTGAAAACGTAGCGATGCGCGCGATCCGGGGGCCACGGCCCGCCGTAGCCGCGCCCGAACCCCGGGATGCCGAAGGTCACGAAATCCGAATTGAGCTCTTGCGACCCCGACGGCATCAACGCGGTCATCGACGCGCCTTCTGGCAGGCTGCGCAGGTCACCGGGAATGTTGTAAACCATCCAGTGCGCGAAACTGCGCGGAAACCCGAATTCGGGCGGCAGGTCGGGATCCGTGATCGCCAGGGCGAAGCTCTGCGTGCCTTCGGGCACCGACTCCCATTCAAGGGCCGGCGAGCGCCCGTTGCCCTCGCAGAACCGCTCCGGGATCGTGCTGCCCTGCGGGATGTCGGGAGCCAGGAGCAAGAAACCGGACTGGTTCATGGCGATCCTCTTGTTGATCTCGGGCCGGACGCGGACAGGACGCGCGGCGGGGCGGCCGGCCTCCTTGCGGGGGCGCCACTGGACGACCTTGCGTTCGTGGTGCGGCTGCTCGCCCGGCAGCGCCGCGTCGAGCCGCCGGCCGAACGTGGCGTTCAGGATGACATGGGTATCGAAGGGCGGCGTGAAGGTGGAAGAGATCACGCCGCCCCGGAAGACCAGGACACGGTTGCAAAGGTCCAGGAATTCCTCGATTTCGGAAGACAGGAAAACCACCGCGTTTCCGCGTTCTGCGAATGCGCGCAGGTTGCGGTACAGGTCCAGCTTGGCGCCCACGTCGATACCCCGCGCCGGATCATTCAGGACGAGGATTCTCGGCCGTTCGGCGAAGGATCGTGCAATCAGGATCTTCTGCTGGTTGCCGCCCGAAAGGGACGTGATCAGGTTACCGGGATCGCCCATCTTGGTGGCGAGGTTCCCGGTTTCGTGTTCGAAGATCGGATCGAGTTTCTGGCGATTGATGAAATTCAGCGCGCCGCCTGCCGCGTATTCCGGGTAGATCGACAGGCACATGTTCTCGTAGATCGAGAGGTTGGGAAATATGCCCTCTTTCTTGCGATCGCCCGACACGTAGGCGATGCCGTTTTGACGCGCACTGTGAAGGTCGAAGATCGGTTCGGCCACCCCGTGATGCACCGTGTAGATCGTGCCGCCAAGCGCCGGCGCAATCCCCGCGAGCGCCTGAACGAAGTCGGCCTGGCCCTGCCCGTCTAGACCCGTCACCCCGACGACCTCGCCCGGGTAGAGGTTGAAACCGAACGGTGCCGTATCCGGCCAGACCCTGATGTCGTTGACACGCATCACCGGGCGGTCGGCCTGCCGCTCCACCGGCTTGCTGCTCGACTGGGCGCCCTCGCGCTCCGGCCCGGCGATGAGGTGCAGGATTCTGTCCTCGGTGATGTCGTGCTTGTCCAGCGTGCCGACCGACATGCCGTCACGCAACACAGTGGCGCGATCCGCGATCTGGACCAACTCTGCGATGCGATGTGTCACGATGAAGATCGCGCAACCCTGCGCCGTCAATTCGCGCATCTTCCGGAACAGGCGCTGAGTGGACTCGAAATCAAGCGCCGCAGAACTCTCGTCGAGGATCAGTACGCGCGGATTGGTCAGCATGCCGCGGGCGATCGTGATCCACTGCTTTATCGAAAGCGGCAGTTCGGCAACGATGGTCTCGGGGTCCAGATCGAAGCCCAGCAGATCCTGCATGATCCTTTCGGCACGCTCATAGCGCTGCTCGTACGGCTCGGCTGTTCCGAACAGGCTGTCAGCGCCCAGGAACAGGTTGTCGATCACCGAGCACTCGTCGGCTACCAGAACCTCTTGGTAGACGTTGGCGATGCCGAGCGCCTTGGATTCCGACGGGTTGGACGCCGATTTTCCGAATATCGACACCTGACCCTGATCCGGCACGAGAACGCCGGAAATGACTTTCGCCAGTGTCGACTTGCCAGAGCCGTTGCCGCCTATGATCGCGTGCACCTCGCCGGTGAAGGCGCGCAGGCTGACCCGGTCCAGGGCAACGGTCGGGCCGAACGTCTTTCTGACGTCGATGATTTCTGCTGCAACGGTGGACACGGCACACTCTCCCACCGGGCCGGTTCGGCAAAACGGTCAGGTGATCGGGACGTTTCTTTGGCGCGGCCCGGCCATCGGGGAGCGACGGCCGGGACGGCGGCGTTCAGTTTGCGGCAGGATGCGAAGCCGGGTCATAGGCCTCGGGATCGGCCGGGCGGAGAAAGAAGTTATCGAGGAATTCCTTGCTCGCCCACTCCTCGATGCCGGGATGATACCACTGGTCGGACTGCTCCGAGCAATCCTCCGGGATCACCGCAAGCATCTGTTCCCTGTTCATCTTCACGGGCTCCGTCAGGATCGACTGGATCTTTGGCCCCTGACCTTGAAGCGTGCGCATCATGATGTTCCAGATCATCTCGAAATCGTCCCCCGGCGGCCAGGCGTGGATTGCCGCCGATACGTAATCGGGATTATTGCGCCAGTAGCACAGGGCACCGAGTTCGGAGCCAATCGTGATCGGGACCATCGGCCGACCCGACTGCTGCAACGCCCGCAGGGCGCCCAGCTCGGACGCGGACTGGATGATGATGCCGTCGAGCTTGCCGGGGTTGGTTGCAAGCCACCTCTGCACCTCTGCCTGGGCCACTTGGTCGGTCCACATGCCGGCGATGGGGCCTTCGACCTCGATCTCGGGATATTCGGACATGGCCGCCTCGATGCCGACGTTCTGGCTGTCCGACGCAGAGGCGCCCGGGATACCCTCGACGTTCAGCACCCGCCCCTCGCCGCCGATCTCCTCGGCCATCCATTCGCCCATCATGCGGCCGCCGACGACGAAGTTGGCCGACGAGTTCACCGAGTAGGGGCTGGTAAGGTAACCGATACCCGAGAACACCGCGACGTCGTTGTTATACGCATACTCCACCGAGGCATTCAGCGCGGTCGGGTTGGAGCAGCAAACCACCACCGCATCGACCCCCTGATCCACCAGCTGGCGGATCTGCTGGATCTGCGTGGCATCGTTCAGGTTCGACTGGGTGATGATCACCTCGTCGATCATCCCCAGATCCTTCCACTTCGGGATCAAGTCGTTCTGGAGCCGGTCCATCACCGCGGCCCGCCAGGTGTTGCCGGCATAGGAAGAGGCGTAGCCGATCGTCCAGGGGGGTGGATTCTTGGCGACGAAATCGCGATATGCGCTGTCACCGATCGGCTGGTTGGGATCAAGCAGGTCAGGATTGTAAAGCCTGTCCTGAATATCTTGCGGCAGTTCGTCGACACCCGCTGACGCGGCGGACGCCAGCGACACGGACGCCATCAACGTAACAGATCGCAGCATCGCTGCGGCATTCGAAATCATTGCTGTACCTCCCTTTATTCCAAGCCTTCGTGGCTTGTTATTCTTTAAATTGAACCATCATACCGGCATCATTAGAACTAAGAAAAACGAATGGGGGCTATAAGTCCGGCCTATGGCGCGGCGTGGTTTCCATACCCGGCGGCCACCGTTGCGCCCGCGCATGCAAAGCCACAAGACCCCGCCGCGTCCCGCGCAAGGGCTCAAGCAGCTGCCGCCGTCATCGTGACAATACGCTACAGTATCGATGCCTGGGACCGAGCTGAACCAAGTGCCCTCGACAATCGTTGACCGGATCGCACGGGGCGCCGCCTGCAGGCGTCAAGTCCGCGCAATCCGGAAGTAATGCGCATGGGGCAGCGCGGGAGCCATCGGGCAACATGCCGCGACGGCGTCGCGGATCACGTTGGAACTGCTTGGCGAGCACCCACGCCACCTTTGTGTCTGCGCTTACGCAGCGCCCCGTCCACCCCCGCAGGTGAAGGGTGTGCTTCTATGGCTTCCTTGGCTTCAGCGACGGAACGGGACCATAACGACGTGGCTCGCCGGCGAACTCGACCCCCGGCGCCGGCAGGCTTATGGGGCCGTGCGGGCTGTCGATCGTGATACGGCGCAACTGTGGATGCGCCGCCAGCGCGTCCATGTCGTTGACAGAGGCGAACGCGATGTGCTCGCGCGACAGGAGGGCCACCGCCTGCCCGGCATCGTATTGCGCAAAGGCCTGCGCAACCAGCCTGTCCGTCTCTTCACGGTGTCTTACCCGTTCGACATTGGTGGCAAAGCGGGGATCCGTGCCATAGGCTGACGCCCCGATGAACCCGTGGCAGAGCCTGACCCATTCCCGGTCGCTCTGGACCGAGATGAGGATCGGTCCGCCGCTTTTGGGGTGAAAGACCCCGTATGGCGCGATGGACGGGTGCGCCAGCCCCACGCGTTTGGGTGTTCGACCGCCTTCGTGATTGAGCAACGGCACCGATAGCCAATCGGCCATGACCCCGAACATCGACACGTTGATCTCCGCGCCTTGCCCGGTCTTTTGCCTCCGGATCAGCGCCTCGAGGATCGCCGAATGCGCAGTTGCCCCGCTGGCGATATCGACGATCGAGATCCCCACGCGCGCCGGTTCGGACGGGCCGCCGGTGATCGAGCACAAGCCCGATTCAGCCTGGATGAGCAAGTCATATGCCTTTCGGTCGGCCATCGGTCCCTCGCCGCCGTACCCGCTTATGGAACAGATGATGAGGTCAGGGTAATCGCGCCTGAGACGCGCGGGATCGAAGCCGAGCCGCGCGAGCGCACCGGGCTTGAGGTTCTGAATGAGGACATCCGCCTTTTTCAGAAGCTTTTCCAGGCAATGCTTGTCCGCGTCGGCGGCAAGATCGAGCGTGAGCGATTCCTTGCCCCGGTTCAGCCAGACGAAATAGCTCGACTGTCCCTGCGCCACGTCGTCGTAGCCCCGTGCGAAATCGCCACCCGGCCGCTCGATCTTGACAACGTGCGCCCCGGCATCCGCCAGTCGCGAAGAGGCGAAGGGCACCGCGACCGCCTGCTCTATCGCGACCACCTCCACTCCTTCCAACGGCATCATCAGAAGGACCTCGGCAGTCCGAGCACGTGCTCTGCCACGTAGGAAAGGATCAGGTTGGTCGAAACCGGCGCCACCTGGTAGAGCCGGGTTTCCCGGAACTTGCGCTCCACGTCGTAATCGGCGGCGAAGCCGAAGCCGCCATGGGTCTGGATGCAGGCGTTGGCCGCCTCCCAGCTGGCCTTGGCGGCGAGATACTTGCTCATGTTGGCCTCCGCCCCACAGGGCTCGCCCGAATCGTATAGCGCGCAAGCCTTGTAGCGCATGAGGCTCGCGGCCTCGATCTCGATGAAGGCCTCGGCGATGGGGAACTGCACCCCCTGGTTCTGCCCGATGGGCCGCCCGAACACCTCGCGATCACCGGCATAGGCGGAGGCCTTGTCGGTAAACCAGTAGCCATCCCCGATGCATTCCGCCGCGATAAGCGCGCGTTCGGCGTTGAGACCGGTGAGGATATACTTGAACCCCTTGCCTTCCTCGCCGATCAGGTTCTCCTCGGGGATCTCCAGATCATCGAAGAACAGTTCGTTGGTCTCGTGATTGACCATGTTGTCGATGGGCTTGACGGTCAGGCCCTTCTCCATCGCGTCGCGGATATCCACGAGAAAGATCGAAAGCCCGTCGGATTTCTCCCTGACCTCGGCAAGGGGCGTCGTGCGCGCAAGCAGGATCATGTAATCGGAATGGCGCACCCGGGAGGTCCACACCTTCTGGCCGTTGACCACGTAGCGGTCGGCCGTCTTCACGGCGCTGGTCTTGATCTTTGTGGTGTCCGTTCCGGTGGTCGGCTCCGTCACGCCCATGGATTGCAGCCTCAACTCGCCCGCGGCGATGCGCGGCAGGAACGCCTTTCGCTGTTCCTCGGACCCATGCCGCGCCAGCGTGGTCATGTTGTACATCTGCCCGTGGCAAGCGCCGGAATTGCCGCCCGCCCTGTTGATTTCTTCCATTATGACCGATGCCTCGGTCAGCCCCAGCCTCGCGCCGCCATATCCCTCGGGAATGAGCGCGGCCATCCAGCCATCGCGCGTGAGCGCATCGACGAACGCATCCGGGTAAGCCTTCTGCGCGTCAACTTCTCGGTGGTATTCCGGCGGAAACTGCGCGCACAACGCGCGCACGCCTTCGCGGATATCCCGGTAACTATCGTCGGCCACAAGCATCGCAAGGTCTTCGGTTGGTCGGTTTTCCGCACCAGTCTAAGAAGACCCCGCACCATCGCCGTAATATATGTTTTGAATATTCTCCATTGCTAGAATGTATGGCCCTGCCCTGACGGGCCAGTGGAATGGCCGGGGCCGGTATGCGCGAGTTGACGGCCTTAGGCCCGCCCCGGAAACCGCCGCCACCCCACCGCGACAGGGCCGAGAAGAATTCCTCTGACAGGGCTGCCCCGATTTGTATAGGCTTTGTCGCGTGAGGTTACGCAAACGGTGCGGGCATGGCGGAAAGCAGGTCGTCGCGGGACAGGGTCAGGCTGCTCTACGAGGGGCGCAGCAAGCGCGCCACGCGTTTCCGTTACGGATTGCTGGCGTTCGATCTCGCCTCGATCCTCTTTTTCATCGTGACCGCGACGATGGCGTTCGCGCCGTGGATTCTGGCCGCCGACATCGTCATTGGCGCGCTGATCCTGCTGGATCTCTCGATGCGGTTCTGGATCGCCACCGACCGGCTGAGGCTGTTGCGGCGGGTCTATATCCTCGTCGACCTGGTTGTTCTGGCATCTCTTGTCGCGGCGCCCTTCTTCGGGCAGGGGCTGACGGTGCTGCGGGTGTTGCGCTCCCTGCGGCTGATCCATTCCTACCATTTGTTGCGCGATCTGCGGCGGGACGCCCTTTTCTTTCGCCGCCACGAGGACACGATCCTGGCGGCGATCAATCTGACGGTCTTCATCTTCGCGATGTCCGCGCTTGTCTTCGCGCTCCGCGGCGGCGAGGAACCGGGGTTGAACAGCTACCTGGACGCGCTGTATTTCACCGTCGCCACGCTGACGACCACCGGCTTCGGCGACATCGCCATGACCACGCCCGCCGGACGGGTGTTGTCGGTGGGGATCATGGTGGTGGGGGTGGGGCTGTTCCTGCAACTCGCGCGGGCCATATTCTCACCCGCCAAGGTCAAGCACAAATGCCCCGAATGCGGGCTGCTCAAGCATGACGCGGATGCGATCCACTGCAAGCATTGCGGCCACGAACTGAAGATCGAAACCGAGGGCGCGACATGACACCCAATGCCCGGAGGTAGGGCGGGCCGCACGTCAGGCAGCCCGCCTTGCGGGTCATTTTATCTTCGTGGCGCCCTCGACACGCTTCTGGTAGTACTTGCCGCCCTTCTTGTGGGTAAAGCCGAGCTTTTTCGCCTCGGTGTCATTGTCGGGATTGTAGTTGCCGACCAGCGTGCGGGCCTCGGACCATTTCAGTCCTTTCTCCATCGCCAGCGCGGCCACGTCCTTGACGAAATCCGTCTTGTAGGCGTTCTTTTCTTCTTCTTCTGCCTGCCGGATATCCTCCAGCAGCTTGGCGCGCTCTTCCGGGGTGAGCTTCTTGACGTCGATGGCCATGTATTTCCTCCTCTGGCGGCCCCGCAAGGCCCGGTATGGCCGTGCTCTTAAACATCCCGAGGGTAACCGTCCAGACGTTCCGGTTCAATCACGCACTGCGGATCGGTATCAGAGATGCGTCGCAAGACCATGGAATTGCCCGCGCAGAACGCGCGATGAGCGGCGGTCAGCGCCTCACTGGTCCAGCCATTGCGCGGGGCGTTTTTCGATGAACGCGCCAATGCCCTCCTCGGCATCATGGGCGAGCATGTTTTCCACCATCACGTTCGACGCGTAATCATAGGCCTCGGCAAGCGGCATCTCTCGTTGCGCGTAGTAGGCATGCTTGCCGATCGACAGCGTCAAAGAGGATTTCGAGGCGATCTTGCGCGCCATCTCCATCGTCGCGTCCTGCAACTCGTGCGATGGCACGGCGCGGTTGACCAACCCGATCTCGGCGGCGCGGTCGGCCGGTGTCATGTCGCCGGTCAGCAACATCTCCATCGCGTGCTTGTTGCCGGTGTTGCGCGACAGGGCCACCATGGGGGTTGAGCAGAACAGCCCGATATGCACGCCCGGCGTGCTGAACTGCGCAGTTTCCGCCGCGATCGCCAGGTCGCAGCTGGCCACGAGTTGGCAGCCTGCCGCCGTGGCAACGCCCGCGACCTCGGCAATCACGGGCTTGGGATGGTTCACGATGGCCTGCATGACGCTGGAACACCGCGACATGATCCTTGCGAAATAGGCTCGACCGCGGTCGGGCGCGGCGCGGCCGGCGGTCAATTCCTTGAGATCGTGACCCGCGCAGAATGCCGGGCCGTTCGCGGCGAGAACGATCACGCGCACCGCCGCATCCGACCCTGCATCGGCAAGTGCCGCGTCCAGTTCGGACAGCATCGCCTCGGACAGCGCATTGCGCCGCGCGGTGTCGTTCAGGGTCAGACGCAGGATACCCTCCGCGTCCAGATCGCGCAGCAGGATGGGACTGTCTTGCACGGCTTGGCTCCTTTCCTGTCCTCGCCCTAGAGAATGTTGATCTCGACGCTTTCGGCCAGTGTATTGGCGATGAAGCAGTACCGGTGCGCCCGGTGCTGCATCTCCTCCAGTTCGCGCGCCCCGATCTCGAACCCGGTATCGAACCGCACCACTGGATGCAGGTCGATGCGCGTCACCGACATCTGCCCCCTTTCGTTCTTGCCCAGATGGGCCACGGCGTGGTCGTGATAGCTGGCGACCGGCCAACCGGCCTTGGCCGACAGGGCGAGAAACGTCATCATGTGGCAACTCGACAGGGCCGATGCGAGCGCCTGTTCGGGGTTGGTATTGGCGGGGTCGCCGCCCCAGTCGGGGGCGGCATCCGCCACGAGCTCGTGACTGCCGTTGTATTGCACGGTATGCGCGTTGGAATACTTGCCTGTCTGCAATACCGGTTCGGCGCGCTGCCAGTGCAGCTCGATGGAAAGATCGGACATGTCGTGGCCTGTGATCCTGTTCTGGGTGCAGCGTGCCTGGCTCAGGCGGCGGCGAGCCTCTTCCGGGGGTCGAAGAACGGGGTCTGGACCACCGTTGCCGGCGCCGGACCCGACGGCAGCGTGACCTCGACCTCGGTGCCCAGATTGGCATGCTCGGTTGCCACCATCGCCAAGGCGATGTTGCGCTCCAGCCGCGGAGAGTAAACGGCGGACGTGACCTTGCCGACGGTCTGCCCCCCGGCCGAGACCGGCCAGAAGGTGGTGTTCGGCCCGGCCAGCGGGGGAACGTCGATCACCAGGCCGACCTGGCGGCGGCGAACGCCCTCCTCGCGGATGCGCCGCAGGGCGGCCTTGCCGATGAATTCGGCCTCCATCTCGGTGTCCACCAGACGGTCGAGGCCGAGTTCGAAGGGGTTGGTGTGGATGTCCGCGTCGGCGTGATAGGACAGCATGGCCCCCTCGATACGCCGTATGGTCGATGTATGGCCGGGCTTCAGCCCGAATGGCGCCCCGGCGGCCATGATGCGCTCCCACAGGGAGTCGCCGCGCGAACCGTCCCGAAGGTAGAGTTCGTAGCCAAGCTCGCTCGACCATCCGGTGCGCGACACCACCAGCGGGATACCGTCCAGCTCGACCTCGCGCAGCCAGTAGTAGCGCAGGTCCATGATGTCATCGCCAAACAGCGACCGCATGATCTCGCCGGACTGGGGCCCCTGCAGCTGCAGCGGCGACACGTCGGGCTCGCGGATGGTGACATCCATGCCCGAATGCACGGCCACGCCCTGCGCCCACAGCAATATGTCGCTGTCGGCAAGCGAGAGCCAGAAATGGTTTTCGCCAAGCCGCAGCAGGATCGGGTCGTTCAGGATACCGCCCTCCGCGTTGGTGATCAGCACGTACTTGCACTGCCCCACCGCCATGTTGGACAGGTTGCGCGGCGTCAGCATCTGGGTGAAGCGCGCCGCATCCGGCCCGGTGATCTCGACCTGCCGTTCAACGGCGACGTCGCACAGGATCGCGTCGTTGACGAGGTTCCAGAAATTCTGGACCGGGTCACCGAAATCGCGCGGGATATACATGTGGTTGTAAACCGAGAACCCCTGCGCGCCCCAGCGTACGGTCGCGTCGAAATAAGGGGACTTGCGGATCTGCGTGCCGAAGCCGAAACCGTCTGCCTGAGTCATGATCTCCACCCTGGTCAAGCCACGCGGCCCGGTGCCCGTGGACTGTTTCACTACCTCGGAACAATACTGGTTATCGCCACCGAACGTGCGCTGAAAACGGGGTCGTGACGAGACCGTCCGGGCCTTTTTTCAGCCATGCGGCAGTCCAATCGGGCGCATGTGGCAAGGGCATGGGGCGACGCCGCCGGGGCACGGCGGAACCTTGACGCGGATCAATGACATCGCGCACCTGTTGGCGTGAAGTATGTTCGCGGCTTCCGAACCGACAGGTGCCCATGACCCGACAGGCCGACCAGTCCACCGCCCAAGCCTGGACCACCAGCGACAAGGTCGCGTTCCTGTCCGATCCGCGCAACTATCGGCACGCCCCCAAGGACGTGCAGGTGGTAGAGACGCACATGTCATGGGTCTTTCTCGCCGGCGGGCTGGTCTACAAGCTCAAGAAGCCCGTGACATACGATTTCCTCGACTTCGGCACGCCCGAGAAAAGGCGCAAGGCAGTGCAGGACGAGGTCCGGCTGAACCGGCGGCTGGCGCGCGGCGTCTACCACGATCCGTGCCGGTTGGTTGCCGGGGCCGACGGCCGGCTGGCGCTCGGCATCACGGGTCACGTCGTCGACTGGCTCGTGGTGATGCGCCGCCTGCCCGAGGATCACAACCTTGAAACCGTGATCGCGGCCGGCGGGCCGCGACAGGCCCAGCTTGCGGCGGTGTCCGAACGGCTCGCCGGATTTTACGGGCGGCTGCCGGCCGAGGACGTGACACCGGACGACTACGCGGCCGGTTTCGAGGCGGAATACCGGATCACGCGCGACGCGTTGATTGAGCCGTCTCTTGGACTGGACGGCGCACGCCTGCAAGGCGCGCTTTCGGGTTTCGAACAGCGGTTCGAGGCGATCCGCCCCGTGCTGCACCGCCGGGCCGAGCAGCGCCGGATCGTCGAGGGCCACGGAGACCTGCGGCCGCAGCACGTCTTTCTCACCGATCCGCCCGCCATCATCGACTGCCTCGAGTTCAACCGGCGGCTTCGGCTCGTCGACCCGTTCGACGAGGTCGCCTTCCTGGGGATGGAGGCCGCGTCGCTCGGCGCGCGTCAACTTTTCCCGGCCCTGGCATCGCGGTTGAGCGAGGCGCTGGACGACCGGCCGCCGGCCGCGCTGCTGGCCTTCTACTGGAGCTACCGTGCGCTTTTGCGTGCAAGGCTTGCGCTGCTGCATCTCGCCGAGCCGCATCCGCGAACGCCGGAAAAATGGCGGCCGCTGGCATGGCGCTACATCGCTCTGGCAGAAAAAGCGGACGTCATGACCCGGCTGCCGGTAGATCCGTGACATCCCCCTCGTCCCGCAACCGCAGGATCGCACGGGCAAAAAGCGGCGCAGCGCTGACGATCTCCAGCCTGGCGGCCGCGCCGGCACGCTCCAACCGGAAAGGTGGCACGCTGTCGGTGACGATCCACCCGGCAAGCGCATCGCTCTTCAACGCCTCCGGCGCGTTGCCGGTGAAAAGGCCGTGCGCGGCCAGCGCCCAGACGTCGCGCGCGCCCGCGCCGCGCAGCGCGTCCGCGGCCCGCACCATCGTGCCGCCCGAGGCGATCATGTCGTCGATGACCAGCACCCGTGCGCCCTGCACCTCGCCCGCCATCAACTCGCCGGTCACGACCCCCGCGCTGCGGCGTTTTTCCAACACGGCAAAGCCGACCTCGCGGTCCAGCCGCGTCTCCAGCGCCTCGCGGAAAAGCTGGGCGCGTTTCACCCCGCCCGGATCGGGCGAGGCGACACAGACCGCCCCCTCGCCAGCCAGCCCGGCCGCGCGGTCCAGCAGGACACCACGCAGGTCCAGCGCCAACGCCTCGCAGCGGAACGCGTTCTGGAAGGCGGCGAGGTTGTGCACCTCCAGCGCGACCACCCGGTCGGTGCCCACCGCCTCGACCAGCTGCGCGACGTAGCGCGCCGTCAGAGGATCGCGCGGCTTGGTCTGGCGGTCCTTGCGGGCATAGGCCAGATAGGGAATCACGGCCGTCACGCGCGCCGCGCCGCCGGTCCGCAACGCGCCGATGAAAAACAGCAGGCGGCAAAGCCGGTCATTGGGGCTCTGGCCCGCATCGCCGTGCAGCCCGGCGATCACGTAGACGTCGTCGCCGCGCACCTCCTCCAGCGGTCGGGCCTTGTGCTCGCCATCCTCGAAGTCGCGTTCCTCCAGCGCAGCCAGCGGCCACCCCAGCTCCGCGGCCACGCCCTCCGCGATACCGCCGCGGCCCCCCGACAGGGCGAAAAGCTTCAGCGTCATGCGTCCGTCCCTCCCCTTGGCGGGGCCGACAGGCGACGGTCGACCGCGCGGGCCAGTTCCGTCACGGGCGCCGCGACCCGGACGGGATAGGCAGGGCCCCGCTCCAGACCGCGCAAACCGTCCGGCAGACACGCGATCCCGGCAGCCGCGCCGGCACGCACGTCCTCCAGCGCGGGCGCAGGATACAGCCGCTTGCCCCCCTCCATCACCTTGCGCAAAAGCGGCGTGCCCTCCTGCGCGTCATCCTCAAGCGACAGCACGTCACCCTGCATGCGGCCATCCCCGCCATGGCGGCGCCAAACCTGCTTGCGCCCGGGCCACGTCGCCTTGCCGGTCGACAGCTTGCGCCGGGCGAGGCCCGCATATTCCTGCAGCTTGTAGGCACAGTCCAGCACCGGCGCGTCGGACGACGTGGTAAGGCTGGAGCCAACGCCAAACCCGTCGATCGGCGCCCCGTCCGCAACCAGCGCGGCGATGCGGTCCTCGTCCAGCCCGCCACTGGCGAAGATGGCGACATCCTGCAGACCAGCCTCATCGAGAATGCGGCGCACGCGCCACGCCAGCGCGCCGAGATCCCCGCTGTCGAGGCGCACCGCGCTGATGGTTATCCCCTCGGAGCTGAGCCGCGGCGCAAGACGGGCGACCCGTTCCGCCCCCCGCGCCGTGTCGTAGGTGTCGATCAGCAGCACGAGGTTCTCCGGCCGCGCCCGGGCAAAGCGCAGGAACGCCTCGACCTCGTCCTCGTGCGCCTGCACGAAGGAGTGCGCCATCGTTCCGTAGATGGGGACGCCGAACTGCCGGCCCGCCAGAACCGTGGCGGTGCCGGTGAACCCGGCGATGTGCGCGGCCCGCGCGGCCAGCAGGCCGGCCTCGGCCCCGTGCGACCGGCGCAGGCCGAAATCCACCAGCTGCCGTGCGCCCGCCGCCAGCGTCATGCGCGCCGCCCGGGATGCCACGATGGACTGGAACTGCAACAGGTTGATGATCCGCGACTCCACGTACTGTGCCTCGGGCAGCGGCGCGGTGACGCGGATGATCGGCTCGTCGGGAAAGAAAACCGTGCCCTCGGGCATCGCATGGACATCGCCGGAAAACCGGAAGCGCGACAGGTAGTCGAGAAACGCTTTGCCGAACCGGCCGCTTTGGTCCAGCCAGTCGAGCTCCGGCTGCGGCACGTGCAGGTCCTGCAGGAAATCCAGAACCTGCTCCAGCCCCGCCGCGACGAGAAAGTTGCGCCGTTCCGGCAGCTTGCGCACGAAGAACTCGAACACCGCCTCGCCGGTGTCGCCGTCCGCGACGTAAGCCTCCATCATCGCGAGCTGGTAAAGGTCCGTCAGCAGAAAACTTTTCCCCGGGTCCATGGCATCTGGCCTTTCCCGCTGGTCAATCGATCGGCCGTGCAACCATGATGACAAGACCGGGGGGCGCGGGTCCAGCCCGGATCAGAACATCGCCCGGATTTCCTTGGAAAAGGTGCCCTTCACGTCGTCCATCTCTCCTTCGGAGACATGGGCCGACAGGACGTCGAATACCGCCTGAATCGCCTGGGGCGCATCGCCGAGCGGATCGGGCTCGAACGCTTCTTGCACCTTGGCCACGAAGCCTTCGGCACTGCGCTCGCGCACCGGCGTCTTGGACGGGTCCCATGCCTCGAAGAAGATCCCGCGGATCAGCAGCGGCAACTGCGCAGAGAGCTGCGCCGCCTCGTCCGCATTCAGGTGATCGCGGATGACATGCAGCACCTGCCGCAACAGGCGATAGGCACGCTGCTTGTCGTCCCATCCGGCGCGCTCGTTGACCTCGTTGATCCACAGATTCGCCGCTTCGACGGCGGTGTCGATGATTTTCAACCCAAGTGCACTCATGTCTTTCTCCTCGCTGCCGCAGGGAGTCTGGCCACGCGGGCGGCCAGACGCCTTAACATGCGTCAGTCCCCACCGTAGATGCCGCCACGGCACGGCGCGTTGACCAAGGTTAAGGCATGGTTGAAGCGTGAAAGTGATGGTGCCGACGGATCAACAGGCAATTTCTGAAAGCGGGGCCCCTCGATGCGCATGGAATCCGACGCCGCCAAACAGCCCGTTACCGTGGGCGAGCGATACCTCGAGGGATTTCTCCAGGTTCCGGCCAACGCGCGGGGCCTCGTGGTGTTCGCGCACGGGGCCGGGAGCAGCCACCTGAGCAAGCGGAACAACCACGTGGCCGAGGCGCTTGGCGCTCATGGCCTCGCAACCCTGCTGTTCGACCTGTTGACAGAGGTGGAGTCCTACGACCGTGCCAACGTGTTCGATATCGGGCTTCTGAGCCGCCGGATGTCCGAGGCTGTCACGTGGGCGCGTGGACGGGCGGAGGTCGCCGGCCTTCCCATCGGCCTGTTCGGGGCCAGCACGGGGGCCGCGGCGGCGCTGGTCGCCGCCGCCG